>JBFEVY010000047.1:0-14960 GCA_041546665.1 Spongiibacteraceae bacterium
AACCTTATTTATATCTATCGCGAGGGCCCTTATCTCGAGCCCGATCGCAGCACACAGGATGCATCGTCTCAGGGCTGTAGTTATGGCCAGGTCATTGATGAACCCGTATGCCTGGACCCACTGGCACCCGGCGAGCTCGCGGAGGGCCTGCACAGCATTCGCAATACCGGAGAGGCCGTTGAAGACGAACCCTTAAACCTGTTGCGCGTGCTGAGTGAAATCAATGATTCTGACTGGATCAATTTCATTAGCAGCCCTGTTGCCTTTGGCAATAGCAGTGATGTTGTGGGCCCCTTACTTGGCAGTGATACGGTATTCAATTTCACGCCAGACCAGCGCCTGGCCCACAATATGGCCGATGAAATGCCGGTAGCAACGGGGCTGGCGGCGGGCAGCAACTTCCTGCTCGGTATATCAAAGGATCAACCCGGGCCGAACAGCCGTAGCCTGGTTGTGACTGGTAGCCCCAACGGGCTTTTGATTGAGGAGTACGATCCGCAGTTTCCGCCGGCTCAGCCAACCATAACCGGGCCAGCCCTACCAGGGGCAAATGAGGTTAGCCCCTTCGGTTTTGGCGGCGGCAACTTTACGGGCCAGGCTCTGGGTGTTGTCACCGTTGGCGCAAACGACCTCACCACCCAGGCGTTTATCGACCCACAAAGCCCGGGTGACACTGTTTTCGCCAACCGGTTTGTTTCCCAGAGCTTCACGCCGCAGGATTTCAACGGTGTCAGCAGCGGCTTCGCCAGTGCCGCAGCAAACAGCATGAACGCCAGCCCCGATTTGCTGGTTATGTTTGCCGGCATACCACCCAGTCTTCCCGGCGAATTGTGGCAGGTCGATAATGGCTCGCCTGTCTTCATTCAAAGTCTCGGTTTATTCCCGGGAAAAATTCGCTGCCTTGGCCAACAGCTCTGTGCGTTTACCGACACCAATGACGGCGTCAATTACTTCCTGATTCCAATCACTTGGGATGGCGACAACGCCCCCACAGTACAACCTGCGGTAACCGTGGTGAGTGGCGCCAATGACCTTGATATTTTTCTCGATGAAACAGGTGAATATCAGGTGTTGTTAGTGGGTGATGACCAAACCTTTGATATCGTATCAATCGAACCACTAGGCCTGATAACGGGCCAACAAAATTACCCGATCCCTCAGGACTGCATCTCGCCGGGGCCCGGCATCTGGGTGCGCGATTTCGAATCGGTGAAAGTGGCCATTCCCTGTACCGGCAATACCAGCCCAAGTGGCCAGGCGAAGTCACAGTACATGATTATCGACCCCTTGCTTGGCACAGCCGTACCGCTATAAGAAGCGACAAACCCGAGGCTCAGTTATCCTCCGGGCCGACCCAGAACAACGGATTGTAGGCCACCTCCCAGAGGTGGCCATCCGGGTCTTTGAAGTACCCACTGTAACCACCCCAAAACACCTTCTGTGGCGGCTTGGTTTGTACAGCGCCCGCTGCGACCGCTTGCGCCATTACCGCATCAACCGCAGCCTCGGACTCGACGTTATGGGCCAGACTAAACCCGGCAAAACCACTCCCTATTGGCGACACCTGCGCGTCCTCGGCCAGGGCGTCTCTGCCATACAGGCCCAACCAGGTGCCGTTTAAAGTGAAGAAAGCGACCGACGGAGGTGACTCCATGCGCGGAAAGCCCAAGGCTTCGTAAAATTGGACCGCGCGCGGGAGATCTTCTACTCCCAAGGTGATCATGCTAATACGTGGCTGCATTGTTCCCGACACCTCGTTATGATTGAACGTCAATACGCAGAGGATAACCCATGACCGAGATAAAGTTTTCCAAAGCAGAGCTCGACGTGATCACCGGAAAAATTCAGCTCTATTTCCGCGAAGAGCTCGATCAGGACATCGGTCAATTCGATGCGCAATTCCTGCTGGAATTTTTTGCCGAAGAAATTGGCGGGTATTTTTACAATCGCGGACTCTACGACGCCCAGTCACTACTCAGTGCCCGGCTGGAAGAAATCAGCGACGCCCTCTACGAGCTGGAAAAACCCGTCGACCTGGTTCGCTAGTAATAAAAGCCGCCTTTGTACGAAGGTACACAGCAAACAACTCCGCTGACGGTCGCTATGATTTAGTAGGCCAGCCACGTACAATTTGCGCTCTTTTTTGCGTCCCGCAGCACCACTATGACCGAATTGCTTCCCCTGCAATATGTTTTGATAGGCCTGACTTTTATCTGGGGCGGATTCGTGCGCTCCGGGCTGGGTTTTGGCGGCTCAGTATTAACCCTGCCATTTCTACTGCTGATCTACAACGAGCCGCTGGTGTTCATGCCCATCATCTCGGTGCACTTGCTGGTCTTTGCCTCGATCACGATTGTGTCGAACAACCGAAAACAGCTATTAGGGGCGAGTCGAACCGAACACTCAAGCACCGTCGACTGGGCGTTTCTCAAACGCATCATGAAAATCATGATCGTACCAAAACTCGTCGGGGTATTCGGGCTGATCACGCTTCCCGGCACCGTGTTGAGCCTCATCATCTTTTTTATCGTCGGAATGTATTCCGTCGGCTATATCCTCAACCGACCATTCCAGGCCAAAAGCAAAGCGGCTGAAATTCTGTTTCTGGTATTGGGCGCGTATATGAGTGGCACATCGCTAATCGGCGGGCCGCTGATCATAGCGGTGGCTTTGAAATATGTACCCAAGCACCAGATGCGCGATACGCTGCTCGCCCTGTGGTTTATTTTGGTGACCATTAAAATGGCCGCCTTTATCTGGGCGGGAGTGGATTTACAATTGATTCACCACTTGTGGCTCTTGCCCTGCGCGACCATTGGTCACTTTCTCGGCCTGCGAGCGCACCAAAAAATACTGCAGGCCGAGACACCCATTTTTTTCAGACTGATGGGAAGCGCATTACTTACAGTGAGCATTGTTGGCTTTTGGGCCGGCATGTCGGCTTAGGGGCAGTAACGTTTTTAAGCACTATCCCATCGGTGAGAGGTGGGGCGGCGTGTCGCGATCTGGCTTGCCAACCGGTACCTTGGCGCTCGCACCATGGCGACCGAATATCTGCCGTATCCGCCGCTTGTCAAAGGGCTGCTTTAAATCCAGACGCGCGCCGATAATACCGCGCAACTTATCCAGGTAGTCCTGCCGGCTGTCATCATCCGGTTTGATAACGCGGATGGTACAACCCGATAGCTGTGCGTCGTCCACTTGCAGATTCGCCACTACGCTGACATCAATGACGCGCTCGTCGGCGTTGAGCAGGCGGGTCAAACCACCGATGGACGGCGCCTCGCCTTCCATAATGAGAATGAATGTCTGCTCTTTAACGATAAAGACGCTCGACACTTCGTACTCACGCGCATAATTGCGAATATCGTTATACAGCTCAATTAACTGGTTAGCGGGAACAATCGCACGCCTTCCCAGCGGGGCAACCATTGTTCCAAGACAGGCTATTCTTTTCATAGACAAGTACTCACTCGGCAACCATGCCTGACGTGTCGACTGGGCAAGGGCCCACGAACTGCCTACTATGTTGCCTGACGCTACTTAGGGTAAATCCGTAAATTTACTCACTGCAGCGGCCAGGATCGATCATGAGGCTACTACCACGACGCCATTCAGACGGGCTTCGATGATCTCTCGCAGGTGTGCTGCCAACTCCCGGTAGAAAACCCGGTTAGACGCGGTTGCCCGCCATACCAGTGCATGCTGCCTTCTGATTGGCATGTCTTTTATCTCACATACGTGCAGGGCCTCCGGGCGGTGCATCTCGGAATGAATGTACAGCCCGGGCAAAAAAGCGGCACCCAGCCCCATCACCACCATTTGCCGCAAGGTATCGAGACTGGTGCCCTCGTAATCCCGCTGCAGAACCGCACCGAGCTTTTCGCAAATATCATGTACCTGATGATGAAAATGGTGCTGCTCTTCCAGGGTCAGTATTTTTTCACCGGCGAGCTCTGCCGGGGCAATAGTCTCGCGCCCGGCGAGCCGATGCTCTGCGGAAATCACAAACTTGAGGGGCTCGGTAAACAGCGGCTCCATTGCCAGCTCCGTTGCGACCAGGGGCAGGGGGACAATGGCCAGATCATAGTCGCCCTCTATCATACTGCGCTGCAGCATGCGCGGCGCGGCCTCCCGAACATAGAGCTTCAAATCGTGGTAGCGCTGGTGAAGCTCAGGCAACACATTGGGCAGCAAGTACGGCCCCACGGTGGGCGGCACTCCCAGCTTGTAGGTGGTCTGATGGCCATCAGCCATAAACGCGGCAATATCGGCAAAGCCCTGCAGGCTGAGCAAGACCTGACGAGCATGGGGCACCAGCTCTCTTCCTTCAGGTGACAGCAGGGTCCCGGAGCGAGAGCGCTCAAACAACGATAACTTGAGGGTCTCCTCCAAAACCGCGATTTGCGAGGTGAGAGCAGGCTGACTAATACCCAACTGCTCAGCGGCCCGGCGAAAATTCAATGTAGTCGCCACGGCCAGAAAATATTGAATTTGTTTCAGGCTGACCGCCTGTTTACCCAGAAGCATCGCCCGTAATCTCATCAGCATCTGATAACTTAAAGTTATCAGTAATTCATATATATTTCTATAAACCTATCAAAAGATAATTGCGTGAACCAACCACTTGCCTATCGGAAAGGAGATAACCGTGGACCATTTGATTTCAGGTGTTGCCAAATTTCAGCGTGAGGTCTATCCGACCAAGAAAGCACGCTTTCAGAAACTCGCTAAGGGCCAGAATCCAGAAGTCCTTTTTATCACCTGTGCCGACTCCAGAATTGACCCCAGCATGGTCACCCAGACCGAGCCCGGAGAGCTGTTTATCTGCCGTAACGCGGGCAATATTGTGCCGCCACACAGCAACCAGACCGGCAGTATGACCGCCTCCATCGAGTTTGCCGTTGCGGCGCTGGGCGTCTCCCATATTGTGGTGTGCGGTCACACCGACTGCGGCGCCATGAAAGGCGCGATAGCCCCGGAAAAACTGGATGACCTGCCCCATGTTCGCGAGTGGCTGGGCCACTGTCGCGCCGCCCGTGAAGTCGTTAAGGAGCGTTGCGGGGAAGTCCACGGCGAACATCTGGAAGACGTTACCCGGGAAAACGTGCTGTTGCAGCTCCAACACCTGCGCACCCATCCCGCCGTTGCCGCCAAACTCGCCACCGGCAAAATCACCCTGCACGGCTGGGTGTACAACATCGAAACCGGCGGCATTGAGTCCTACAACAGCGCCACCGGTGAATTCGCGCCCATTGACGAATTTGAGCAAGCCGCGCTGAGCGGCTAAGGAAGTAGACATGAAGTTCGATCTTTCCAATCTACGCGGTGACATCACCGGCGGTATCACCGCCGGTGTCGTGGCCCTGCCACTGGCCCTTGCTTTAGGTGTGGCCTCCGGGCTGGGCCCTATGGCGGGCATGTACGGCGCCATCGCGGTGGGCTTTTTCGCCGCAATGTTCGGCGGAACGCCCTCGCAAATCTCCGGCCCGACCGGCCCGATGGTTGTGGTGCTCGCCGGTCTGTTCGCGAGCCTGTCTGGCGATGTGAGCCTGATATTCACAGCGATCATTCTGGCCGGCCTGCTGCAGATCGCCTTTGGGCTGTTTGGTGTTGGGCAATACATCCGCCTGGTGCCTTACCCGGTTATTTCCGGGTTTATGAGCGGCATCGGCGCCATTATTATCATCCTGCAACTCAGCCCCATGCTGGGACACGCCTCGCCCAGCGGAACCCTCGGAGCCCTGGCCTACCTGCCGACGGCCCTGAACGATTCCAATCTTCAGGCTCTGGCACTGGGTATCGGCACCCTGGTTATGGTGTACTCCTGGCCGGCTCGCTGGGGTAAGTACTTACCAGCGCCACTGGCCGCTCTGATTGTGGGCACCATCCTCGCCACCAGCTTTTTGCAAGTGCCCATCCTGGGGAATATTCCTACGGGCTTGCCAAGTCTGCACCTGCCGGTATTTGACCACGGCAATCTGTTCCTGGTCGCCGAGGCCGCCATCATTCTGGCCGTGCTGGGCGCCATCGACAGCCTGCTCACTTCACTGGTTGCCGACAATATGACCCGCAGTCGCCACAACAGTGATCGCGAGCTGGTCGGACAGGGCATTGGTAACACCTTCGCCGGTCTCATTGGCGGTATCGCCGGTGCAGGCGCCACCATGCGAACCGTGGTAAATATCCGCTCTGGCGGCCAAACCCGCCTGTCCGGTATTACCCACGCGCTGGTCTTGCTGGCCGTTGTTCTGGGCCTGGGCCCCTTGGCGTCCAATATTCCGCTGGCGGTGTTAGCAGGCATTCTGGTCAAAGTCGGCCTTGATATTATCGACTGGCAATATCTGAAACGCGCTCATCAGGGGCCCCGTTGGGACCTCGCGCTGATGGTGTTGGTGCTCGGTCTGACAATCTTCGTCGACCTGATTACCGCCGTTGCAGCAGGTGTGGTTTTAGCGGCACTGGCCTTTGTTAAGCAACTGGCCCAGGTTCAGCTTGCCACCTTGAAGAACCTGCCCGAGCACCTCGATTCAGAGGAAGAAAAAGCCCTGTTGCACGACAGCAACGGCCGTATTTCGCTGTTCGAGTTTAGTGGCCCACTGAGTTTTGGCGCTGCCGCCGACCTCGGCCACCACGTGCGTGAACACAGCGACGCAGGTTCACGGGTGCTGATTTTGAATTTCAGCGACCTGCCGTTCCTGGACGTGTCGGCGATCCACGCGGTAGAAACCATCGCCGCGGATGCCAAAGCCAGTGGCAAGCTGCTGTATTTCGCGGGCATGAACCAGAAAGTAAAAGAGCTGCTGGAAAATATGAGCAGTGGCGTGCCCTGTGACGCCCAGTTTACCTCCCGCCTGGACGCCCTGCGCGCAGCCAACGCCGCGCTGCACAGCGCTGAGACACCTTCCGGGCAGGCATCCGGCGGTGCAACGCTAGCGTCAGCATGATAACGAATCCATTGGGATAAAGACCAAGCACAGTTGCCCGCGTTCTCGCGGGCTTTTTTATTCTGGGGATACCTGCTCACCACCCGGTGAAATCATCGCCATAAGCTTATAGGCCACCAGGCCGGCCACTATGCCCGGTAAGCCTTCAAACACCATCAGGTGCAGATCAAAGAAACGCCACAACAAGGCCGTTGCAATCCCCACCAGACTGGTCACCACCATCGCACTCTGACTCGGTCGCGCGCCCATGATTAACACAATCAGCAAGGGCACAAAGGCACTGGCCAACCCTGACCAGGCCATCACCACCAAACCAAACACGCTTTGCGCACTGATCATTGCCCAGGCCAGCGCCATCAGTGTTACCAACAAGGTCGCGCCTTTAATCAGTATTGGACGCTCTACCGATCGGGGCAGCAAATCGTGGGTGAGCGCCGCCGACGAGCTAAGTATCAGGGAATCTGCCGTCGACAAGGTCGCGGCAAAAATACCTGCCAGAATCAGCCCCACCAGCACCGGTGGAAACAACTCTTGAGCCATGGTGGGCAGCGCCAGTTCGGCATCAAAACTGCCAATATCCGGCAGATAAATCCGCGACAACAGGCCCACCAGGGTCGCCATAAGATAAAACACCGTAAACCACAGGTAATACCAGATTCTCGCTTTGACCATATCACGACCGTCCCGCAGGGTCATGAAGCGCACCATGATATGCGGCTGACCGGCTACGGAAAATCCAGCAAACAGCCAGCCCAAGGCAAATAACACCGCACCGGCAATGCCCGGAAATGCCAGATCGTCCGGGAACCAATTGAGATAGTCCGGCACAGTAGCTAACTCCTGGTACGCCGCCGAGGCGCCACCGAGGCTGCTCACCGCCACCCATAACAACAGTCCCATGGCGACAATCATGACGATGGATTGCGCGGCATCAGTCCAGATGGAGGCGCGAATCCCTCCGGCAAGGCAATAGGCTGCAACCAACACCGCCCCGGCGACAGCCCCCGCCCAGGACGGCCAGCCGAACAATACATGCAAGGCTTTGCTGCCCGCCAACAGTTGCGCCGCCGCATAGGCCAGCAATAAAACCAAGCAAATCAGCGCCGCAATACGCTGGTATACCGGTTTCTGACTTCCCGTCCAGCTAGAGAGCACACCAATGTAGCTAACTTCACCACTGGTTTCCGTCGCGTTGCGAAGGCGGCGATGGACGATATACGACGCGATAAAATCACCAGCGATCCAGCCAATCATGACCCAAAATGCTGAGAGGCCCACGGTGTAGGTATAGCCGATCACACCGATAAACATATAGCCACTGTTATTGGTTGCGACTGCAGACAAGCCCACCAACCAGGCGCTGACACTGTTGCTTGCCAGATAGTAGTCGCGGCTACTGTGGCTGTTGTAGTAAAGCGACGATAGGCCGATCGCCACAAAAACCAGTAAAAAGGCGGCAAAACTCAAGGCCGTTGTCATGGGCGCTTTCCCCCAAAATTATTGTATTCATGCTGCAAACTGACGCGGCACGCGTAGGACGGCTGCAAGCCCCCTACGCCGCCAAAAGTTGATGCAACTCGTAGCTCATAACGCTCAGATACCCGACCAGGCCGAGGTACATCACGCCGTAATTGATTTTCTGATTAACACTTGCCCGGTAATATTCTGGATGCCTAGCCTGATATTTTGCCGGCTGCAGGGCTTGCCTGATTTGTGGATAAGCGAGAAACGCAATCAAAATAATCATCGGGCTGTGGCTGTAGAAAAACAGAGCAAGCAACAGGGGAATCCCGAGTAACCAAACTCTGGGTGAAATAATCGCCGTAATCCGCCCACCGTCCAGCGGCGAAATTGGAATGAGATTGAACAGGTTCAGCATACAACCGGTATAGGCCAGCGCCAGCAGCAACTGACTATCTTGCTCCCGAGCAATAAAATAACAGGCGATAGCCGCAGCGGAGCCGACTACCGGACCGGCAAATCCCACATAAGCTTCGGTCTCAACATCCATGGGGGTTTCTTTTAGCTGAATCCAGGCCCCAACAAAGGGAATGAATGTCGGCACGCCCACCTGCAAGCCACGCTGGCGCGCCGCAAGATAATGGCCCATTTCATGGCAAAGCAGCAGCACGACAAAACCGACCGCATAGGGCCAGCCAAAAATCCACGAGTAGGCCAGCATCGAAAACAGCATTGTGCCACCCGTGGTAAGCACCTTGCCGAGCTTGCCAGCGGTTAACAACGCCAGCAGCACTTTCATTGATTGCTCCCGTTAGCCACCGCCGGCACGACTTCATTCATGGTTTCTTCCTACCAAAGCGCCGGCTCAGCATTCCCACAATACCGACGACAGCAAAAAGAATAATTTTTTTGAACGCGATGAGCAGGGCACCGAGCTTGGCAAACATTCCCATTTTTGCTGCTACACCACCAGCTACCAGCGCCGCCAAGCCATATTCGGCCACGCGATCCGTATTGGCGTTGAAATCGGCGTAGCGATTTCCCGCGGTAAATTCTGTCATCGCCAGAAGCTCGGGAATTTCGGCTTTGATCACTGGCAGCTGACTCATGGTTGCCACGGCGTTTAACACCAGCACTCCCTCTCGACCGAGAACGCGAATATTGTAGTTCAGCGAATTATCAACGCGGTTATCCGTCGCGAATTCCTTGGCCCAATAAAACTTATGGGTCGCCTTGTCATAACGCGGCGCTTCCGCCCAGCCTACCAACAGGGCCGATCCGTAACCCTGTTCAATGCGAGCCTCATTTTCCGACTCGCTGTGCTTGATCAGCTCACTGAGCATAGCATCGTAGTCAATACTGTCCGCATCGGCATCGCTGACATGACCATCGTCAGCGTAGCTGATAACCACGCCCCATCCGGCCGCCGTCAGCGGGCTGACACTCGTGGGAATAATCATACCGAGCGTTTTATTGCCCGGTGGGTTTCCCCAAGCCTCAACCAGCAGGCGCTCTGTGCTTTCCGGGCTGAGGTAACGGAACTTGCTACTCAGGTTCAGGCTAGCGATTCCCCCCGGTAGTTGAATGTGCCCGGATTGCGGCTCAAGCGACGCCAAAAACTCCGCCGCACTAAGCGCCCGATCACTTGCAACAGGCTCCTCCATGGGCTGTGCAAATGCCCCATAACCAAAGAACGCGCTGAAAATGCACAGTAAAATGAGTCGTTTCATACAATATCCCTATCTGACATAAACCTTTGCACCTAAGTTATCAGACTATTGTGATGAACGAGCGACTATTGATGAATTAGTGTTAACAGGTGCTACGCTGTTTCAACAGCCCGCTGCTCTGCCAACAGCGGATGATGTTTCAGAGCTTGCAACTCTGCATCGTGTTCCAACTCGTCACGATAGGCATCTGACTGCTCCACCGCCCGCAAAAAATACCGCGCCGCCTCATCGAGGTTGCCAACTGCAGTCTGGGCACAGGCCATTTGATACAAGGCGTGGCCGTTGCTGTGGTCGCTCTCAAGCGCCTGCATACACAGGTTTATCGCCCAATGCGGTTCACCCTGTTCAAGCGCAGCGTCCGCCTTGTAGGTAATCGCTTCGATATCCCCGGGCCGCAGCGCCAGTATCTGGTCATAGATGGCAATCTTCGCCGCCGGGCTGCTTTCCTGACTCGCCCGCAACCACAGGGAATGCACCTCCTGAGTCAGACTGATTTCTTCCCGGTTGGATTCAATATGCGCCGTTTCCTGCTTGAGTTGTCGCTCGATGATACGCAGACGTTTTTCATATTCTTCCACCAGCTCG
This sequence comes from Spongiibacteraceae bacterium, assembly GCA_041546665.1. Taxonomy (GTDB): domain Bacteria; phylum Pseudomonadota; class Gammaproteobacteria; order Pseudomonadales; family Spongiibacteraceae; genus Spongiibacter. The sequence goes on from JBFEVY010000047.1 coordinate 10,724, forward strand.
GCCACTTGCTGGTTGGCAACACTGTGGACTTTTTCTTTGATGTCCCGAATGGAACTCCAGCCCACCAATACCAGTAGCGAACTGGCACCGGCAATCAGGTAGAAGAAATAGGTCACCGCATTGGTGGCATAACTCACCGCCTTGTCCGCCGCGCCGAGCTCACGATCAACCACCTCCTGACTCAACTCCCGGTGTTTGCGTTCCATATCGATGCGCAGGGAACGCACTTCGTCGAGCAGATAGCGCTCGATAAACGGCGAGTAGACGGGCTCTTTGAGCCGGTCGATATGCGCCTCCAGTTGCTGGTCGGTAACGGGTTCCGGTGTTGGAGATGCCGACTGCGACCAGGCAAGCAACGGCAATAGCAGCAGCGCGAGACCGATCAGGCGACGCATATCGCCTCGCCGTGATCGTGTACTTCCACCAGACAGGAGTGCAGGCTGGCTACCGCTTTCTCATAGTCGCTTTCGTTAATAACAAACTGCATGTCCACCTGACGCATGGACTGGTGCATGGCCAGCACGCTGATATCCGCCCCCGCCAGCGCCGATACCGTTTTTGCCAGAATACCCGGCACCTGCATATCACTGCCAATGGCCGAAACAATCGCCACTTTGCGCGTACTCACCTCCGCACCGGGGAAGGTTTCGCTCACAGCTTTCACAATGCGCTTGACGGTTTTCAGGTTCGCGCCGAGGTAATGGGTGATGGTATTGGCATTGATATCCTTGGTAATGACTGTGCTTTTAAAACGCTGGATCGCACCCAGAATTTGCTGCTCGTACTGCCACAGCGAACCCACCATATCCTGGTCAAACACCTCCAGTGCGTAGACCTGTTTGCGACCGGCAATGATCTCCACACAGGGACGTTCACTGCGGTAGTCGCCGTCAATCAATGTGCCGCCGTGTTCGGGTTCGAAGGTATTTTTGACCCGCAGGGGAATATTTTCCTGACGTAAGCCCTTGGCCGCCCGCGGGTGAATCGCCTCCATCCCCAGGTTGGCAAGCTGGTCAGCAACGTCGTAATTGGTACGCCCGATCGGCACGACCTTATCGGCACCAACCAGACGCGGATCGGCACTGCTCAGGTGATATTCCTTGTGGATAATCGCCTCACTCGCACCGGTGATCACCGCCAAACGGCTAAAGGTCATTTCGCTATAACCGCGGTCGAAACTTTCCATCAAGCCTTCTTTGCAGTAGGCATAGCCGGTTACGATGGGCAACTCGCGGTCGAGATTGATACCCGCCAGCTCCTGAGCGATATGCTCGTCGAGGGGCAGGGCAAGCTCGGAGCGCCAGCCGGACAGGTCAACGAAACGGGCCTTGATGCCATCGCGATTTAACAACCGCGCGGTATTCCAGGCACTGTGTGCCTCGCCGAGGCTGGCCAGCATTTCCCGCACGGTCAACAGATGATCTTCGAGACCAAAATGCCCGTGCTGGCAAAGCCGGTGCAGATTATCCATGCAACGCTCAGCCTCAAACAGACGACCGGTTATAAAGGCATTGGCCTCTTCTAACTGCGCCGCATCATCGAACAGTGCCGCGTTAATGTCTTTGAGTTTGTTGGCAACATCGCGCAGGGCGTCCCGCCAGGTTTCCTCATTGGTGTCATCGGCAAAATGCCCATACACACCGGGCTGACCATTGCGTTTGTTCTCAAGCAATAAATCCGTGACGCCACCGTAGGCGGAGACAACAAAAATCCGGCCATAGGACACCTCGCCCTGGGTCCCACCCAAAATGATGTTGTCACGGACGGCGGGGTAGTCACTCATCGACGTGCCGCCGATTTTCTCTACGCTGTGTTTTCCCGTTCTTGCAAGCATATTCTCTTCCTGGTTCCCTGTGACGGTAGTGAGCTTCATCGGCGTCTTAACTCGCTTCATCGGTATCCAGAGGATAAACACCGTTCTCGTCGTGGACTTCCTTGCCACTCAGCGGGGGATTAAACACACAGGCCATTTTCATATCCTGTTTACCACCGCGCAGCAGGTGTTTGTCGTGCTTATCAAGAATGTAGAGCGTGCCGGCGGTAATCGGGTACACCTTGCCATCCGCGAGGGTTTCAATTTCGCCGTCGCCCTCCATGCAATACACCGACTCCAGATGGTTCTGGTAGTGAATCGGCGTCTCTGTACCCGCCAGGATAGTGGTGATATGAAAGGAGAAGCCCATATTGTCGTCTTTCAACAACATGCGCACGCTCCGCCAGTTGCCACCGTCTACATTGCGTTCTGAGTTTTCACATTCCGCGAGTGTTCTTACAATCATGCCTATTACCTACGTAGGCGTTCTTCGGCTGCCACAGCAACCGAAGAACGTGTGTATTGGATTAAATTCGTTGCGAGACTGGTTTAACCAGCGTGTTTATGATGCTTTGCGTTCGAGCTCAACCGCCAGGACTTCCGCTACCGCCTCAGCCATAATATCCAGGCCGCGTTCCAGCTCTTCTTTGGCAATCGTCAAGGGGCAGAAGCACTTCACGACCTGGCCGCGGTTACCACAGGTTTCAATCACCAGGCCGCGCTTAAAGCAAGCCGCACCCACGGCGTCGGCAATCTCACCGCTTTGCATCACCAGCCCCTGCATCAGGCCGCGCCCGCGGGTATTGACCTTGGTGACGCCGTAGCGATCAGAAATTTTCTTGAAACGAGCACTGACAAGTGCAGATTTCTCGGCAATGTCCTTGGCAAAACTGTCGTCTTTCCAAAAGTGGCGGATTGCCGCCGCCGCGGTGACGAAGGCGTGGTTGTTGCCGCGGAAGGTTCCGTTGTGCTCGCCCGGAGACCACACATCCAGCTCGGGTTTCAACAGCACAATGGCAAAGGGCAGACCATAACCACTCAGTGACTTGGACATGGTGATTATGTCGGGCTGGATGCCTGCCGCTTCAAAACTGAAAAAGCTACCGGTGCGCCCACAGCCAGCTTGAATATCGTCGACAATCAACAAAATCTTGTGCTGGCGGCAGAGCTTTTCCAGGCCGCGCAACCAGTCGGCATTCGCCACATTCAGACCGCCTTCTCCCTGCACGGTTTCAACAATCATGGCCGCCGGCAAATCAACACCGGAAGACGGATCACTGATCAACCGTTCAATCATTTTCAGGCTGTCGATATCACGGCCGTGGTAACCGCAAAATGGCATGCGGGTCACATTGCCAAGCGCGACACCGGCGCCACCGCGGTGGTGCTCATTACCCGTCGCGGCTACCGCGCCCAGAGTCACCCCGTGGAAGCCATTGGTGAAAGAAATAATATTGTTGCGTCCGGTCACCTTGCGGGCCAGTTTTAACGCCGCCTCAACCGCATTGGTACCGGTAGGGCCGGTAAACTGGAAGGTGTATTCCATGTTCCGCGGTTTCAGAATATGGCTGTTAAAAGCCTCAAGGAAATCTGCCTTGGCCACCGTGTGCATATCCAGGCCGTGGGTGATGCCATCGCGCATGATGTAGTCAACCAGCGCCTGCTTGAGCACCGGGTGGTTGTGGCCGTAGTTCAGGGTGCCGGCACCGGCAAGAAAATCGATGTACTGACGACCCTCACTGTCGAAAAGATGTTCGCCCTGAGCCTTGTCAAAAGTCACTGGGAAGGAGCGGGCATAACACTGCACTTCCGATTCGAGCTGGTCAAAAATAGTCATGGTTAATCCTCTTTAAGAGTCCATTTTCATAAATTGCGTAAATTCAATTCGAGGTGAAAACGCGGCGGCGCCAACCAATCAGAATGACCCAATACGCAGCAGCGACTCGCTGTCGTGCTGGCTGCCAAAGTGGGCATCGCGTTCAAACCACACGGCGTGTTGGAGGCCAGTGTCTTTGTCGCGGGCAAAGCTTTTAAACAGTGCCCACGAGGCGTCGTTGTCCGGGGTAATGGTCGTTTCCAGATAGCGCACCCCGCGACAGGCGGGGCGGGCAACAATCTCGTGCAGCATCTTCTTGGCCAGACCACGACCGCGCTGACTGCCATCGACAACCACCTGCCACACAAACACTGTGTCCGGTTTTTCTGGCGGAATATGGGCGGAAATAAACCCAACCAGGCGGCCATCCTGCTCCACCGCTACCGAAGTGGCTGAAAAATGGGTGCATTGCAGCAAATTGCAGTACACCGAGTTGGTGTCCAGTGGCGGGCTCGCCGCAACCAGTTGAGTGAGAGCATAGCCGTCCTCCGCCGTGGGTTGGCGAAAGACCAGCTCTGAAGCATCTGCCTGAGATACTTGATTTGATT
>JBFEVY010000011.1:0-22679 GCA_041546665.1 Spongiibacteraceae bacterium
CTCTTGTTTCACGGTTCGCACCATAAGACCTGCCGCCCCCATCAAGCCCACCAGCATGATGACGAGTGCAACCAAAATTTCAATCAAGGTGAACCCGGCTACCGACCTTTTGCCCTTCGCAGCAGACATCAGCACCCTCCTTCGGCACTTCGAGGCTTACCGCTCAAGCTCAACGAAACGCAACGTTGATGCGAGGTATCACCGCTGTCCGGGACAATGCTAAAAGTCATTGACGCGGTTGCGCGGCCACTGTTGCTAAATTGAAAGCTGCCTGCGGACCCGGTAATCGTAACGCCGGTTACGCCGCTCTCATCCCGAAGCGTCGTTCCACCGGCCACAAGCGTCCAGCCCGTCGTCCAGCTACTATTTTTCTGCGCCACCGTGACGGTACTGTTTCGTGTTATCGCTTCACTCCGCGCCAGGCTCAACGAGGAGATCAGCGCATCCGCTGCACTTCTGACTCGCTGCTTCTCAATCACATTATTGAACGCCGGCGCGGCAAGCGCCGCGACAACGGCGGCGATGGCCACCGTCACCATCAGTTCGAGAAGCGTGTAACCGCGGTTTAGTCCCAGCATCGACTTGCTCCGGCCGTATGACCTTTTACGCCGAGGTGGTTTAGCGTCAGGGTGCCACAGGCGTCACCGCTTTGGTTACCGGTCGGCGCCGCACTAACTAGGTAACTGGGGGGTGTTGCGGCATTATCCGCGGTGGTAGTTACCGTATAATTGGCCGACACTTCAGCGGGAGGGCTCGCACCCAGGTCTGCCATACTGGTGGCGTAGGCGCGCTCGTCGAGAAAATTACGTTCCTGCATATTCGCTACTTCCAGCAGATAGCTCGCAGCGGCAGAGCGATTGCTTCGTTCGACATAACTACGATAGGAAGGCAAGGCGATCACCATAAGAATGCCAATTATGGCAACGGTGATCATTAATTCGATCAAAGTGAATCCGCCGACGGATGATTTTTTTATATTCACAAGCAATGCCCGCATTACCGCTCCAAACGATCCAAGGCACTGATATTACCACCCCTCCCTGTGTAAGAATCCGTGCCAGTTCACTATCTGCGCCAACAATCTGCCAGCGTTTTACTCGATCCAGCCGGTTTGTCAACTAAGCCCATTGCACCGGCCTGGTCAAGCGTTAAATCTCCACAGGCATCCCCCGCCATGACCCCGGCTCGGGTAGCCTTAAGCGTATAACTATTCGGCCCGGGTTCACCGGCAGCGGCTATTGTGTAATAACTACCGCCGTTTTCAGGCACCCGCGCCTGAATGACCGTGGGCAGAGTTTTACTTGTCGCGGAGGTCGTATAACGGCCGTTGGTAGAAAAGTAACGCTCCAGGGCCTGGGCACTGGACCAGAGCGCAGCAGCGGCCTCTGCCCGATGCGATTTCGCTATCTGCTCCCGGTAAGACGGATACGCGACCGCCGCCAGAATGCCTACAATCGCCAATGTAATCATGAGCTCCAATAGGGTAATACCCCTACTTCTCTGCGCCGATTTCACTGCAACTGCCTCCAGGACTGGCGCCCAAGCTGGTCGCCACCATCCCCGGACTCAGTAACCACACCCACCGAACCGCTACTGCCGGAGGTATATTTATACTCCAGATCCCCAGCACCAATAATACCGGGAGTTTTGATCATCTCCTCGAAGCCGCGCCCACTGACTGGGTAGTAATTTCCGTCGTAGAGTACCTTATCCAAATTATCAACCTTACCGTCGTTATTGACATCGAGCACCGGATCACTGATGCGACCGCCATTCTGCGCATCCAACTCCATCAACCAACTACGCCCTCCATAACCACACAGGCTTTCGCTGGGGATAATCGTTGCGAAGATAATACGGCCATTTCGAAGAATTGGGCGCGAGACTGAGCGCTCGCCTTCCGCACCGTTGTTTGGCGACACCAAATCGATATACCAGCCATAGGCGGGCGGGCTTCCCGCGTTATTGTTGCTAACAACCCTTACGGAAAAATCGCTAGCCGAACTATCTGACAACGTACCCGTTCCTTCAAACAGAATTGACTGTCCAATCAGATCGTCCTTCGACACTGTACTGCCGTTATCTCGAATGCCGTAGAACGCCTGTACCTGCGGATTATCAATCACATGGGAATCCGATTCAGATAGATATTTACCTGTCCCAAAGTAAATCATATACCCACCTTCCTTATGGGTACCAACGGTGGGGCGACTCGTGATTGGCCTTGGCTTATCGTCGGCATCCGTCGCGGTAAATAGTGGCTTGGGGGTAGACCCTTGCTTATAGGCAACCGCCCAGTTCGCTACAGCATTCCCGGTGAGGTCAAACTTCCACATATTGCCCTGAAGGTCACCGGCATACACGTAGTCGGTGATCCGGTCATTATCGACATCCACAGGCACCGGCGTTGCCAGGCCATTGCTCACACCGCTAACGCCGGTATCGATTGCCTTCAACAGCGCGCCGCTGGCCAGGTCGACAATAAACAACTTCACATTGTCTCCGGAATCATAGCCGTTGCCGAATATCGCCACCCATTTGTCGTTTGCCTCCAGGCGGGCGATCACCGGGTTACTCATTGCGACGCCCAGCTTATCGGTAGCCCCGGACGCGGTCGAGAACTCCCACAACACATTACTCGCTGAAAAAGTCCCCGGTGACGTCACATCGAGAGCAAATACCGAACGCCCCCCGGCCCCGGTTGAGCCCACCAAAATCGTCTTCCAACTCCCGGAGAGATAAGCGTCCAACGCCCGCGGTGAGCCATCAACATAATAGTGATGATCGTAATCCGGCTCTGCCAAAGAGGGGAGAATTTCAAATAGCGAGGTTGGCATAAACGCAAAACTTTCAACCCCGGTAACGGCGTTAAAGCCGTGCAACATGCCGTCGTTGGCGCCGACATAAATCATCGGCGTCCGGGACGCCTTGCTACTCAAATACGCGTTGTAACTTGTACCCTCTGAGCCGGACAATTTGCTGTAACCGTAGTTCTCCTGAGTTCCAACAAAAAACGGATCCGAGTTGACGATATCCCCCAATAAGCCAGCTCTTTGCCTGAAAGGGTTACCTTCATTACTCTTGTCACCGCGCAGCCAATTGAGGAGGTCCTTACCGTCGCTTACACTGCCACCGTCGCGCAGAAAGTTCTGCTGAGCGCTTGTCAGACTACCCCAATTTGACTCGGTAAATGCGACCGCACTCGTCGACACCGCGCCAACATCGCCCACCGTCGCAAAAATTTTGCGGTTACTCTCTGCGGGAACACCACCGCTGTCAGTATCCCAGTACACCGACTTCAGGGAACCATCGTTGTTCAAGGTATAGGCGATCATCCGCCCGGTCCATTCCAAGCTGTTAAAACTCGCCTGATAGACCAGTGTTCCCGAATCCAGACGTGTTGAGTTTGCAGCAATGGATGAAGCTGAGGACTTGCTCTCGTTGGCAATAATATCCAGTACCGAAGCCAGCTCATTGGCAAAGTCATCAGGATTCGCCGCGCTGAAGAAGCCACCGCGACTATTCACCCCCGCATGCAGCAGGTCGTCAATTTTATAAACCTCGGCGGAGGTCGGATTCGGCCAGGTAATGGCAGCCCCGCTCGAAATCGCACCGAATGCGGCATCCGGGTCGATGGTTCCATCCACCCCAAACCCGACACCGTAGGTCACCATATGCTGCCAGAATGCGGGGTTGGTCTTGGTGACAAACACCTCGTTACTCATATCGCTGCGCAGGTCGTTCTTCCAGTAGTACATCGCCACATCAGCCAGAGTATTGCTGCGACTGTCCGTAAATGGCGAGACGTGTTTGTAGGTATAAGTATTACCTACAATCCCTGTGTGGCTAGGCCCATCAGTGCCGTCATTATTCTTACCCGGATCACCCGATACATCCTCGCCGGACCAGTAACCATCGGTCATCAACACGGTGTAGTTGCGGCGACAGATCAATTGATCCTCGTCGCTGTCAGTCCCAGGCGTTTCGCCCCAGGGTCCCTTGTCATCCGTTCTGGAATAATAGCTACCCGCCGCATCAAGGGCTTTGCGCAGTGGCGTTCCTGAGTTGGGAATCGTGCGATCATAGAGCGAAGAATAAAATGTTTTCCGATCATCACCGACAAAGCTGCGAACGCCATTCACGATCACTGGCGTATCCACACCATCGACAGAATGGCTGCTCTGGTTAATACTGCCAAAGCCTACCCGAATGTCGCCGCTCTGCCCGGCGAAGGCAAAGCCAGTACCGGCTCTAGCGGTTAGCACCCGCGAACGATAGTAGGTATACCAATTGGCAAAATTCTGAATTTCTTCGGCATAGGTGCATTTGGCATCCGCCGCATCAGCGCAGTCGTCACGATTCTCACGTCCGTGCCCTTCATAGGTGTTTCCGCTGCGAATTTCCACCTTGGTGTAGCTGCTCCAGCTCCAGGTATTAGCGGCAGCGCTATTGAGCCAGAAGTAGGTCGCGGGCCAAAAGGTTTTATTACTACTGGAGGTTTTGCAATCTCCCTCCTTGTCGCAGTCATACCAGGTAACGCTATTGTAATTATCGTTATCGCTGTTTAAGTCTCGACAGTAAGCTTCGTTTTTATTGCTGGTTCGCTCGGGGTTGTGCCAGGCGCAATCTGGATCCGCATCAGGATAAGAACTGCCATCCCATTGAACCCATGGATCGTAGGTCACTGCCGGATTGTAATACAGCGCATTGATCTGTGGCGAACGCGACCGCGCGTTAAACGCCGAATTGCTATCAACCGTGGGAACCCGGTTATTGTAGTCGTTGCCGCCGTAGACACCATCCGCCCGCGGGTAAACATAGCGGGCGCTGCCGAGGATCAAATCACCGGGCATCAATTCAAAATGCATAGACCCGGAATCATCGAGAATATACATAATGTTGGGTGAGGCATCTTGAGTCAAAAACAAGGGCTTTTGCGCGATATCATTATCCGCCGCCACATCATCGGCGCAGCCAGCCTTATCCCCCGTCACCGTAAACTTCGCACGACAATATTTACTGAACTGACCGAGGTTGCGATTATCAACCCGAAGGATATTGCCGCTTACTGACAAGTTTCCTGCACTGCACTCGTGTTGCCACCAATTTTGCACCGTATAGCTGTCGATACTGTCGATCGACTGGAGTTCGTTGAAGGTATAGGTACGCAGCTTATCGTGACTGCCAACATATGAAGCGCTTTCTACCGTCAACTTGCAATCCGCTGCGTACGCCGTAGTGGCAATCATGCCCCCAGTAAGCATTAACAACGCGTATCGCAATAAGAGAGAGATTCCTTGCTGACGCATATTCCCTAATCCTCGCGTTTGTAGGTTGTGGTCAGTACCACCATACTGCGGTCACTGGCTCCGTAGCCCCGGGCAATAACGCGATAATAGCCACTGGAAGGGACCACCCTGTCTGAGTCCAGCACCGAATCACTGGCCAGAGTAGATGACATTTCCTCGATGATATATTCCGGCTGCTTCGCCGCGCGGCTATCAAAATCCGCGACCGTAACCCAGCCATTCGAGGCATAGTTTTCCCAATCAGGGCGTGCACAGGCCGAACTGGTATCGCTGGGGTCAGGGCAGGATTGGTACATGCCATTGCTACCGTTAAACGGGCCAACCGACACTCCCGCCAACGCAGACTCGGCTTCTCGCAAACCGGCCTCCGCCGCCTGAAACGCCAGATTGACGTCTTTGGTGTTACCTGCCATGCGTTCCTGCATCGTCGCCGACTGCATAGCGCCGCCAGCAACAATGGTGATCAACAACATGAAAACCAGGCTGACCAGCAACACCATGCCGCTTTCTCTGCGTGTTTTGATCCTTTCTGGGCACCTCATGGCAATTTATTCCTGATCGCAAAGACATTGGTGAACACCCTGCGCAAGCGGCCATCACTGACCGTCGAATCCTCACCTTTCGCATTCACATATTGTTGAGGATTGGCGGACTTCACTGCAGCGCTGTTTGAACCGTACAGTTGCAGGGTGATTCGCACGCTGAGCACGCGCCCCCAATCGGTTACTGCATCAGCGCTGAGGTACTGATCTACTGCCCGGTCTGCGGCCACATCCGTATCGACCCCAAACTGGAGCTGCATATCTTCAACCCCTTCCACCAGTTCAATCGCCGAACTCATCACCCCACTCGAACCCACCAGACGTTGCTCTGCATAGAGGCTGTTGATCGCATCACCCCGCGCACTCACCCGGCCGGTGTCGCGCACATAAAAATGCAGGGTCTCCAAGGCAAAAATCTCAGCATCAGCGCCATAGATCTTGCTGAGTTTATTGTCTGAATTGAGCCCACCCTTAGCGTGGGTAAACGTTGCAGTGCCCTCACCGGGCTCCTTCGGTGAATTCACGATACGAAAAATATCAGCACTCAGACAGTCTGTGATCAGTACATAGTCGCCCTGAGCAAAGCCCGCGCTATTGTCTTCCACCTGCACGTTGGCATTATTCGGAGCGAGGTTTCCGGTTAAGCGAATCGCTTCATCGGAACCCCGTTTGATATGCAGGATGTCGGTGCCCGCAACGGCGTTGTAGGCATTCGTGCCATCAACATCGTTATCGGCTATCACCGCGGTCGCGAGACTGAAATCCACCTCAGTGGCGGGCAACGCGATATTATTTACCGGAATGGTGCCGAGCGAACGGCAGCCCATATAGCCCGCCATGCGAATTTCCTTGCCGACGTAGCGCATCGCAAAACGCGCATTTTCCTGGGTTTGCGACAAAGCGTCCTGAAGGTCGGTACTGGCGCGAGCAGCAATAAACACCTGGATGACTGCGGCGCTTAATACCAGGCCGAGGGTGATGGAAATCATCAACTCGACCAAACCAAAACCTCGCTGTCGGATTTTCATTGTCATCTCCTACAGTTCGGTAATAAATACGAACGACTCTGTTTCACCTGCGTTGTCCTCCCGGCTTTTCGCCAGGCGGCTCTCATTCCACTGCAAGGTAATGGTAAAAGTCGTATTGGATTGGCTTACTGCGCCATCCCCACCGGGCAGACGATTGGCAACTTCTTGCAACCATTCTCTGACATCCTGCTGGTATATCAAATTGCCAGTGGGGGCATCCGCGGCTAACGCAATATTGTAGGTTCCCGCCAATGCATTTGCGCGATTTGCCCGCATACGGTCGCTGATGTCATTGGCCAGAAAAACGGCGGTAGATCGGGTATTCGCGGCCTGATTATAGCGAACCGCATTAATTTGCATGGAAGCAGCGCCCAGCACCCCGGTTGCAGTTACCAGGACGGCCACCAAAACTTCAATTAACGATACGCCACTCTCCTTGTGCCGTCTCATGAACACGCTCTCTCAACTATGCTGACTTGTCCGCTCAGGCTAACCGTAATTGTACGATCAAGCGAGCACTTTTCCGGCGAGGTACGGTAGGAGATAACCGTCACCGCAGATTGGTTGGCAAACCCTTCTTTATCAAAGCCGAGCTCGCTGACAGCCGAGCCGGACCGTGTCGCCGCAACCACCGCCGCGCTAAAGGCCGGCAACTGCTTTAGTTGCTCACCGTCGTCAAATTGCGCATTACCATTCAAATCCACCCAACTGCGCCACCCTCCAGTCCAATCCTGGGAAACCGGCGAAACATGCACGACTCCCCCACGGGAAATCGCCTCCGAACGCGCCAGCGACAGAAAATGCACAGCACTGCGCACCTCGGAACTCGCGCGGGAGCGAGCGATGTAGTCGCTAAAATTTGGTACCGCCACAAAGGCGAGAATACTTGCAACAGAGAGGGTCACCATGAGTTCGATCAGGGTAAAACCCGATGCGCTCAACATGTGCCTGTCGCTGCGCGGCCCTTGTCGTCCTTTGAAAAAAAACATGTGTCACAAACCCTTTCAGCTGTGCGTCCAGTCTAGTTCATTTTATTGGCTTGCATAATACGCAGTATCTACTATGCTTCTATCGAAGCTATTACACGCTGGAGGCTGCATTGTCAGGATGACAAGTCGAGCAGCCTAATGCAAACACATGGAAAGGAATCCATGACTCAAGATCAGGGAATGACGCTGCCAGAACTGCTGGTAGCATTGACTATTTTCTCCATACTCGCCTTTGTCGGCATTCCGTCATTCGTTGATTTAATTCATCGGCAACGGCATTCGAGCGCGGTGCAAATCTTGTATCAGGCGCTGACCGCAACCCGCGAAGAAGCGGTAAACCGGCAACAGGTTGTATCTCTGTGGAATACCGATGGTAACTGGCAGGGAAGCCTGGAGATTTTCCGCGACACTGATCGCGACGGTATTCGCGATGAAACAGAAGATGTGATTCGCCAACTCGAAACACCCGGTAATTTACTGATTACAGGCAACCGCTGGGTTAAACAGTCCGTTAGCTATTTTCCGGACGGCAGTGCCCACACCGCGAGCGGCGCCTTTCAGGTCGGCACTATCACGCTGTGTCACCCGGGCAGCACGGGCGTATCAAAATTAATATTGAGCATTGGCGGGCGCGTTCGCCGAGAATTCGACAAGAATGCCGACTGCGAATAATGCTTAACTCGCGTCGACCCAGCGCAACTCTTTAGGCAGAGAAAAAGTGATATTTTCGGGGCGGCCATCCAGCTCACCCGGCGCAGTGGCACCCATATCACGCAGGCGATTGATAACCGCCTGCACCAGGACTTCCGGCGCAGAAGCCCCGGCAGTAATACCGATACGATCCCCATCGTTCAGCCAATCGGCTTGAATATCCTGATCGTTGTCGATCAAATAGGCGCGACAGCCCTGACGCTCTGCAAGTTCGCGCAGGCGATTGGAGTTAGAGCTATTGGGAGAGCCCACCACAAAAACCAGATCGACCTGGGCCGCGAGGGCTTTTACTGCGTCCTGGCGATTCTGGGTGGCATAGCAGATATCGTCTTTTCGCGGCCCCTCAATTTCAGGGAAGCGCTGCCGCAGGGCTGCGATCACAGCAGCCGTATCGTCCATCGACAGGGTTGTTTGTGTTACATAGGACAGGCGCTCAGGGTGCGCTACCTGCAAGGTTTGAACCTGGGAAACATCTTCAACAAGATGTATCTGTCCACCCGCGCGCGAATCGTACTGCCCCATCGTGCCCTCGACTTCCGGGTGCCCCTTGTGTCCAATCAGCACGCACTCACGTCCCGATTTACTGAAATTGACCACTTCCATATGGACCTTGGTCACTAGCGGGCAGGTAGCATCAAACACTTTCAGTCCACGTCGCTCCGCCTCGTCCCGCACAGCCTTGGAGACACCGTGAGCGCTGAAGATAACAATTTTATCGTCCGGCACTTCGTCGAGCTCATCAACGAAAACCGCACCGCGTTGCCGCAGATTTTCTACAACAAACTTGTTGTGTACCACTTCATGGCGCACGTAGATAGGCGCACCAAAAACATCCAGGGCGCGGTTCACAATTTCAATAGCACGATCAACACCAGCACAGAACCCCCGCGGGTTCGCCAACAAAATTTGCATTCCCTGAGCTGTTGTCGCCATCACATAGTCTCTCTTTACGCCTGAACCGGATTCACCGACAGGATTTCAACCTTGAAGCGAAGACTCCGTCCCGCCAGAGGATGATTAAAATCCACTTCGACCATGTCGCCATCAAAACCGCTGATTACACCCGGCAATTCAGTATTGGCGGCATCACTAAAGGAGACTACCAGCCCCTCCTGAAGCTCCATGTCGTCACTGAACTGACTGCGCGGCAGACGCTGGATATTTGCCGGATTACGCTGACCAAAGGCCTCTTCAGGAGCGAGATCGAACACCTCCTTTGCCCCCGCCGTGTAACCCAGCAATTTCGCTTCCACACTTGGCAACAGGTTTCCATCACCAAACGTAAACGTGGCCGGTTGACGGGAGAACGTGGAGTCCACTTCACTGCCGTCTTCCAGCAACAGCGCGAAGTGCAGGCTCACTTGGGTGTTTGGGCCAATCGCAATATCAGTCATGTTCACTATCCGTCTTCACTTCTTGCTTACTGTGCTCGTTGGGATTCAACAGCGTATCGAGAATCAAGCAGCCCGCACCCACCGTGATCGCCGCGTCGGCGATATTAAAGGTGGGAAAATAGGCGCTTCCCCAGTGCACCGATATAAAGTCTATTACGTGACCCAGACGCAAGCGATCAATCAGGTTACCGACCGCACCGCCAAGTACCAGTGCAAGGGCCAGTGACAGTAAGCCCTGCTCGCGACGCAAACGCAGCAACCACACAAACAGATAAGCACTCACAGCCACCGCGAGCCCGGTAAAAAACCAGCGCTGCCAGCCGCCAGCGTCACTGAGAAAACTGAAGGCCGCACCGCGGTTATAGTGCAGCGTCATATCCAGCACTGGGAGCCACGCCACTGGGCGGGCGTAGTCAAGCAGTAGCTCGGCCAGGTACTTGCTGCCCTGATCGAGCGCAATTGCCAATATCGCCACCAGCAACCACGGCAGGCGGTGCCCGGCGAGCCAAGTGCGTTGATTAGGCATAGTGACGAGTCTCACCTTCGCCCTCGACATTGTCGATACAGCGGAAGCACAGCTCAGGGTGCTCTACTGACTGCCCGACATCCTCCCGATGATGCCAACAGCGCACACATTTCTGGCCTTCGCTGGCACTTACCCGAACCTGCAGGCCCGCAAGCTCCGTCTCTGAGGCAGCGTTGGCTGCAGACAGCGGCGCGAGCATCGCCGACGAGGTAATCAATACAAAGCGCAGTTCGTCGCCCAGCGCGTTGAGCTTTTGCATCAGCCCCTCGTCACAGAACAGCGTGACTTCGGCTTCCAGCGAACCACCCACAACGCCTTCGTTACGCGCAGATTCCAGCGCCTTGTTTACCGCCGTTTTCACGTCTTGGAGTGTGTCCCAGTAGGCATCGTCCATGGCGTGACCAGCGGGCAGGCGAACCAAGCCCTGATACCACTCCGCCGCAAAGACGCTGCCGCTGCGTTCACCCGGAAGAACCTGCCACAACTCATCGGCGGTAAAACTCAGAATCGGCGTAATCCAGCGGGTCAGCGCCTCGGCAATATGATACAGAGCAGTCTGCGCAGAACGGCGGGCACGACTGTTCTCACGGGTGGTGTACTGGCGATCCTTGATGATATCCAGATAAAAGCCGCCGAGCTCCACCACACAGAAGTTATGCAGTTTTTGATAAACCAGGTGGAACTGATAGGCATCATAGGCCGCGACAATGTCGTCCTGCAGGGTAGCGGCGCGGTGCACGATCCAGCGATCCAGTTCCAGCATTTCTTCGGCTGGCAGAGCGTGCTCGCTTGGCTCAAAGCCCGCCATATTCGCCAACAGGAAACGGGCCGTATTGCGGATGCGGCGGTAGGAATCGGCGGTGCGTTTGAAAATCTCATCCGACACGGTCATTTCATTGCGATAGTCGGTGGCGGCCACCCACAGTCGCAGAATATCCGCACCGAGGGTGTTCATCACTTTTTGCGGTGCAACGACATTACCCACCGATTTGGACATTTTCCGGCCCTGGGCATCCACCGTGAAGCCGTGGGTCAATACCGCTTTATAGGGTGCCACACCCTGGGTCGCCACGGCCGTCAACATAGAAGACTGGAACCAACCCCGGTGCTGGTCTGAACCTTCCAGGTAGAGATCGGCGGGAAAACGCAGGTAATCCCGCTGCGCCAGCACCGAAAAGTGAGTTACACCGGAATCAAACCAGACATCCAGGGTATCAGTCACCTTGGTGTACTGCGCCGCTTCCTCACCCAGCAATTCCTCGGCATCGAGATCAAACCAGCCCTGAATGCCCTTTTCCTCAACACGCAGTGCAACCTGTTCAACAAGTTCGGCCGTGCGCGGGTGCAATTCGGCAGTGTCTTTATGAACAAACAGTGCGATAGGCACACCCCAGGTGCGCTGGCGGGAAATACACCAGTCCGGGCGCTCCTGCATCATCGACTCAATGCGCGCGCGCCCCCAGGAGGGCATCCACTCAACGCCGTCCACTTCCTTCATCGCCGCATCGAGCAGACCATTCTGACTCATGCTGACAAACCATTGCGGCGTAGCGCGGAAAATAATCGGCGTTTTGTGACGCCAGCAATGCGGATAACTGTGCTCCATCTTGTGGTGATGCAGCAGACGACCCCGCTCTTCCAGCAGCGCGACAACCGCGTCGTTGGCTTTAAATACATGTTGGCCGGCAAAGATTTCTGTGCCCTCGATATACACCCCGTTGCCGCCCACCGGGTTATACACCTCCAGGCCGTATTTCTGACCGACAACAAAGTCATCCTGGCCGTGGGCGGGAGCGGTATGAACCGCGCCGGTACCCGCGTCAGTGGTGACGTGCTCACCGAGAATCACCGGCACCTGGCGATCGTAAAACGGGTGTTGCAGGGCGAGGTTTTCAAGGGCGGCACCCTTGCAGCGCCCGACGGTTTCGTAATCTTCAATCCCATAGCGGGACATTGCCGACTCGGCCAGTGCCTCGGCCAGCAGAATGAGCTTGCGCTGGCCATTGTGTTCAATCGCAAGCCAGACGTAATCCAGCTCCGGATGCAGGGAAACCGCCATATTTGCCGGCAGTGTCCAGGGGGTTGTGGTCCAGATCACCAGATTCAGTTCACCGTCGAGGTTCTCAGGCAAACCGCAACGCGCCCGGGCATCGGCCGCATCGGCTACCGCAAAGGCGACATCGATGGCCGGCGAAGTTTTATCCTTGTACTCGACCTCTGCCTCAGCCAGTGCGGAGCCACAATCCAGGCACCAGTGTACCGGCTTGAAGCCCTTGTGAAGGTGGCCGTTCTCGGCGATGCGCCCCAGCGCCCGAATAATATTGGCCTCAACATCAAAGCTCATTGTCAGGTAGGGGTTGTCCCATTCACCCAACACGCCCAGACGTTTGAAGTCTTCGCGCTGGCCATCGACCTGCTTGTAGGCATACTCGCGGCATTTCTCGCGAAAGGTCGCGGCGTCAACCTTGTGGCCTGGCTTGCCAACCTTTTTCTCAACGTTCAGCTCAATCGGCAGGCCGTGACAATCCCAGCCCGGCACATAGGGCGCATCGTAACCGCTTAGCGTTTTCGACTTGACGATGAGATCCTTGAGGATCTTGTTCACCGAGTGACCAATGTGGATATCACCGTTCGCATAGGGCGGACCATCGTGGAGAATAAACTGCTCACGCCCCTTGCGGGCCTCCCTAATCTGCCCGTAAATATCCTCGGCCAGCCACCGCTTCAGGGTTTGTGGTTCCCGTTGGGCCAGATTCGCCTTCATTGCGAAATCGGTCTTGGGCAGGTTCAAGGTGTGTTTGTAATCACTCATAGGGACTTATCTGTCTGAGACTATAGGGAGGGTTAAATAGAAAAATACTGGCGGGCCTGCTGAATATCCCGCTGGATCTGCATTTTGAGTTCGTCGAGACCGGCAAACTTGATTTCGTTGCGCAGTTTTTTGCGAAAGACCACGCGGATATTGCGCCGATAGATATCCTGATCAAAATCGAGCAGATGCACTTCAAGAATGGCCTCGCTGAGATCCCCAACCGTCGGCCGCACGCCAACATTGGCCACCGCGGGCAGAGGCTTGTCACCCAGACCCTCAACCTCAACGGCGAACACGCCCTGCAGGGGCGAGCGCAGTCGATGCAACTGAATATTCGCAGTCGGTATACCGAGGGTGCGCCCCAACTGCTGGCCCACCATGACTCGGCCCGACATGCTGTAGGGACGCCCGAGCAATTGCTCCGCCAGGGCAAAATCCGCCTCGCCAAGTACTTCCCGTATCCGGGTACTGCTCACCCGTTCGTGCTTGTATTCCAGGGTCGAGGTCGCGACTACTTCAAAATTGTCACGTTCACCAAAACGTTTCAGGAGACCGAAATCACCACTGCGATCGCGGCCAAACCGCAAGTCATCACCGACCACCACGTACTTAACACCGAGTGATTCAACAAACAGCTTGGTCACAAACTGGTCAGCGCTGAGATTACGCAGGGACGGTGTAAAATTAATCCGCACCACCCGGTCGATACCCAGATCCCGCATCACCTGGAATTTCTCGCGAAAGCTCATCAGCCGCGGCGGGGCATTGTGGGGAGAGAAAAATTCCCGCGGCAGGGGCTCGAAGAGGGCCACAGTCGACGGCAGGCCCAACTCACGGCCCTTTTCAATCAATTGGCGCAACACCGCCATATGGCCAAGATGGACACCGTCGAATGCGCCGATCGTCGCGACGCAACCGCGATGACGCGGCCGAAAATTGTGAAAACCCCTGATCAGTTCCATAACAGGCGCCAAGCCCGAACCCGTATTATTGCCAAACGCGTGATTATAGCCTTTTGCCGGCGCATTCTAAAAGCCGGAACCCGCATATCGCCCGCGCTCATTCTAGTGATGCAGCCCGGCGCCGCGAAACTGACTCGGTCGCAACCCCATCAACAACAGACTCAGGCCGTAGGCCCCAGCCCCAACGCCGCAGAGCACCGCCATTTGTAGCCCACGCTGCCAGGCCGCCAAGGCCGACCAATCGCCCAGCAATGCCAGACCCGTCCCCAGTACCGCCGCCATTACCGCAACGCCTGCCAACAGCTTTAAACCATAGCCCGCCCAGCCCGGCTCGGCTTGAAAAGCTTGATCACGCAGCAGTCCGCGAAACAGCAAACCAGCGTTTAGCCAGGCGGAACCGGCAGTCGCCGCCGCCAGGCCGACATGACCAATCTGCCAGTAATAATGCAGAGGCACGACAAACGCGATATTGAGTACCATATTGGCCACCATCGCGGTGATCCCGATACGAACCGGAGTCGCGGTGTCCTGACGCGCGTAATAACCGGGCGCCAGTACCTTGATTAACATAAAGGCAATCAAACCAAAGGTATAAGCTCTGAGGCTCAGCGCCGCCATCGCGACATCCCGCCCACCCAGTTCGCCGTATTGAAACAGCGTTATCAGGATCGGTTCAGCCAGAATCAACAGTGCCACCGCCGCCGGAATCGCCATTAACAGCACCACCCGCAGGCCCCAATCCAGGGTTGCCGAAAACCCTCCGTGGTCGCCCCCCGCCTGACGGCGCGAGAGATTCGGCAGAATCACCGTGGCAATGGCAATGGCGAACACGCCCAGGGGCAGCTCTACCAAACGGTCAGAGTAATACAACCAGGAAATACTGCCGGTCGGCAGGAACGACGCCAGCACCGTATCCAGCAGCAGATTGATCTGGCTCACCGACACCCCGAATAAGGCGGGAATCATCAACGTCACCACCCGCTGCACACCCTCATCGCGCCAGGCCCAGCGCGGCCGCGGCAACATTTGAATTTGCTGCAAAAAAGGCAGCTGAAACACCAGCTGGATCGAGCCCGCCATAAGCACACCCCAGGCCAGGGCCATGGCCGGCTCGCTAAAAAAAGGCGAGGCCCAGAGCGCCGCCACAATCAGCGACAGGTTCAACAGCACCGGGGTAAAGGCCGGCACAGCGAAACGACCAAAACTATTGAGAATCGCACCGGCGAATCCGGTGAGTGAAATCAGCAGCAAATACGGGAAGGTGATGCGAATCATCTCCACCGTAAGCTGGAATTTTTCAGGGTCACTCAAAAATCCAGGGGCAAAAATGCTGGTGACGACCGGAGCCCCCACCACCGCCAGTGTCGTGACCAGTAACAGCACCCCGCCCAGTGCGCCCGCCACCCGATCAACCAGCGCCTTGACCGCCGCTTCGCTGCCGCGCTCGCGGTATTCCGACAATACCGGCACAAAGGCCTGGGAGAAGGCCCCCTCGGCAAACAGGCGACGCAGAAAATTGGGAATTTTAAAGGCGACAAAAAAGCAGTCAGCATTGGTCGTGGCGCCGAGAAAGAAGGCGATGACCACATCCCGCACCAGCCCCAGCACGCGCGACAACAGCGTCATTACGCTGACCACCGCGCTCGATCTCAGCAGACCGCCGCGCGGCTGTGGCGTATTGTCGCCGGCAGCCTCCTCAGTCATCGCTGCGGTTACACCAAGCCTGGCGCAGGCGCGACCGGTTGAGACGCAGCCACTGCAGGGCAATCAGGCTGTGGGCATTGTCGACCTTGCCCTCGTCCAGCAACTGCATGGCAGAGGCAAAATCGAGTACGGTGGCGCGAATATCCTCGCCCTCGTGCTCCAAGCCAAAAATACCGCCGGCTGCGCTCAGGTCCACCGCACCACAGTAAAGATAGAAGTACTCATCGCTGCCACCTGGAGAAGAGTAATACTCGGCGATTTTCTCCAGCTCGCCGATTTCCAAGCCTGCTTCTTCCAGAGCTTCGCGGCGGGCAACATCCTCGGGAGTTTCATCTTTGTCGATAATGCCGGCAACCAGTTCATTCAACCAGGGCCCCTCTGCACGGGCGATGGCACCCACCCTGAATTGCTCCACCTGAAGCACCAGATCATTTACCGGATCATAGGGCAGCAAGCCGACGGCGGGCTCCCGTACAAACAGTTCGCGATTTAACTCCTTACCCCAGCCCCCGTTAAACAGGCGATGACGAAGCTGCAGGGCGCGCACTTTAAAAAAGCCGCGCCAGACTGTTCTGTCCTCGACGATTTCAACGTCGTCACGCTTGAACTGGCTCATTCAGAATCGACGCTCCGTATACCAGTTAACATCCCGCGCCGAGTGTTCGATCTGGTCAACCACATCCAGAGTCAGGGCAAAAAGCGCCATCCGCACCAGCACACCGTTATCGGCCTGGCGGAAAATCGCGAGATTGGGGTTGTCGTTGAGGTCGTTGTCGAGCTCATTCGCCTCTGCCCGGGAGTCCCGCGGCAGCGGATGCATAATCACGGTATTCGGCTCGCAGTAGGCGGTGTAAATCGCCTGATTCAATCGGTAGCGGCCGCGGTATAAATCGGCATCGGCGGGACTGGCAAAACGCTCTTCCTGAATGCGCGTTGAATACGCAATATCAACGTGGGAGATGGCATCTTCCAGTTGTTCAGACTCGGTCACCGAGTGACCGGCCTCGCGCAGCAGCTCCACCAGCTCACCCGGCATACGCAATTCCTGGGGTGAAATCAGCACCAGTTTGATATTGCGATACAGGCACAGCAGTTTGCACAGCGAGTGCACCGTGCGCCCGTACTTCAGGTCGCCGATCATCGCAATACGCAGACCGTCGACATCCTGCCGCCCCTGGTGCTGCAACTCCATTTTGATGGTGTACAAATCGAGCAGCGCCTGGCTGGGGTGCTCGTTGGCGCCGTCACCGCCATTCAATACCGGCACCCGACTCGCGGCGGCAAACTCCGCCACCGAACCCGAGGCCGGGTGGCGCATCACAATCACATCGCTGTATCCGCTGAGTACCCGCGCCGTATCGTACAGCGACTCGCCCTTGGCAATCGCCGAGCTTTCAAAACCGGTGGTCTCGCGCACCTCGCCCCCCAGCAGATTAAAGGCGCAGCCAAAACTCACCCGCGTCCGCGTTGAGGGCTCAAAAAACATATTTCCCAGAATGGCGCCATCCAGTACCTTGGTCACCCGCTGACGGCGTGCATACGGCACCATCCGGTCGGCGACTTCAAAGATTCGCTCGATATCAATGCGCTCAAACTGATCAATAGACAGAATGTGACTACCGGCAAATTTCACTGTTAATTCCCCGTATTAAGCACTGCGACAGCCCCGGAACCATCCCGGCCAGCCGCCTCATCAAACTGCAGACTCGCCCATCTCGCATAGAGTGGCGAATGCTGCAACAACTCGCTGTGACTGCCCTTTGCCACCAGGCGCCCGTGATCCAGAACCGCGATGCGATCCACATTGATCACCGTCGCCAGGCGGTGGGCAATAACAATACTGGTGCGCCCTTTCATCAACTGCTCCAGGGCCTGCTGAACCTGATATTCGCTCTCGGCATCCAGTGCGCTGGTCGCCTCGTCGAGTAATAGCACTTTCGGGTCGGCCAGAATCGCCCGGGCGATTGCAATGCGCTGACGCTGCCCGCCGGACAGGCGAATGCCCCCTTCACCGACATAACTGTCGTAGCCCTCGGGCAGGCGTTCGATAAAGTCCGCCGCATAGGCTGCACGGGCCGCCTCACGCAACGCCTCATCGCTGGCATCGGCGCGCCCATAGCGGATATTGTCGGCCACCGTCCCGGTAAACAAGACCGGCTGCTGTGGCACCATGGCGATTTGTGCACGCAGATCAGACAAACTGAGCTTGCGTATATCAACACCGTCCAGGCGGATAGCACCCGCCTGAACATCGTAAAAACGCAGCAACAGGTCGATCAAGGTCGACTTACCCGCTCCGGAACTGCCCACCAGAGCGAGACTGGTACCCGCCGGAATCTCCAGCTCAAGCTGATCGATCGCCTTGTAGTCCGGACGCGAGCTATAGCAAAAATCAATCTTGTCGAATTGTAACTGCCCACGCACCGGCGACGGCAGCGCCTCGGGGTGCTCCGGCTCGGGCACCAGATTTTCCGCCGCCAGTAATTCCAGTAGCCGTTCCGTGGCGCCGGCGGCGCGTTGCAGATCACCATAGACCTCGGAAATAGCGCCAACGGCGGCGGCGACCATCACCGCGTAAAATATAAATGCGGTGAGTTCACCCGCACTGATTCGCCCGGCCAGCACATCGTGGCCGCCCACCCACAACATGGCGGACACCGCCCCCAGCACTAGTACGATAACGGCCGTAGACAGCCAGGAACGCTGCAATATGCGCCGCACCGCAACCCGAAACGCCGATTCGACATGGCGATCAAAGGTCTGCGCATCCAGTTGCTGGTGATTAAAAGCCTGCACCAGCTTGATGTTCTTCACCGCCTCACCGACGAAGCTGCCTACCCCGGCAATTTTGTCCTGGCTGTCGCGGGACAAACTCCGCACCCGCCGCCCGAACACCAAAATCGGCACCACCACCACAGGTACACTTAACATCACCATCGCAGTCAGCTTGGCATTGGTAATAAACAGCCAGATAAGACCACCAATAATCATCAACAGATTGCGCAGGGCAATGGACACCGACGAACCGATCACGGTCTGCAGTAGAGTGGTATCGGTGGTAATCCGGGACTGGATATCGCCGCTGTGATTGGTCTCAAAAAAACCCGGATGCAGGGTCACCACATGGGCGAAAACAGATTTGCGCAGGTCCGCACACACCCGCTCACCAATCCAGGACACCAGGAAAAAGCGAACAAAAGACCCCAGTGCCAACATCAGGATCAGCCCGAAAAACATCAACAACGCCTGATTGAGCGCCGCTTCCGAGGCCTCGCTGCCAAAGCCTCTGTCAACCAGAATCCGCAGGCCCTGCCCCACCGACAAAGTGACGCCCGCAGTCAGCACCAGAGCGATACTCGCGGCGATCACCTGCAGACGATAGGGTTTAACCAGGCCCAGCAATGCGCGCAGCACACCCAGGTTTTTACTTTTGCCTTGTTCGGTCGGCTTGTCGCTCATACTCTCCCCTTGGTTGGCGCGCATTATCCTCTTAATTGGTCGGGCGGGACATCCCCAAGGGAGCCCAATATGCGCAAACCGACATTGTTATTCGCTGGCGATCAATGCCAGCTTGGCGGCGCGACTCATTCGCTTGATCTCAGCTTCACGGCGGCTCGCCTCAGAGCGATTCTGCGAACGCTCCCGATACACCATCGCCTCCGGCGGGTCACCGCGAAAAAAGCGCGCGCCTCCCGGCCGGTCGCCACGGTGCTCACTAAACCGGCGTTCCGGATCGGTACTGATCCCCGTATAGAGTTTGCCGCTGCGACTGCGGATCATATACACCCACCAGCCATCCGTAATCGTATTATCAGACTGCGTCACAGCCCTTCCTGTTCCAGCGCATCGGCGTACTCTGACAGTTCCTCGAGAATATGGCGCTGATGATCGTCCACCCCGGCATCCATCAGCTCAGTGATATTTTGCCGAAAGCCCTCGAAACCCAGCTGCCCCACTTCGGGTGCCCGCAGGCGCTGCTTGCAAAACGCCATCCAGCGCTTCATTTCCTGGGGTTTCAACGTGGCGGGGAAATTGCGCGCGCGATAGCGCCACAGCAACTCGGGCAGGCGCGGATCGGAAAAGTCAAAGTGCCTGTCCGCCAGCGTCTCCGGCGACAGCTTGCGCACCTGATCAATCAGGCGCTTGTCGGCATCGCCGAAAAAGCCGCCGTAGAGCATCTGGTCCGGATCCTGGCGCGGCGCGAACTCGCGCTGGCTGAATACCTGGGCCAGCTTTGCCGCGAGATCGTCAGCGCGATGCAGCTGCTGCCAATAGGCACGAGAAGCGGCCATATCGATCTGCAAGCGCGAGCTGCTGCGCTCATCCAGAAGCTTTGGGGTTACCACAATCGGTGCGCGATTAAGGTGAATCTCTTTTAGCGGAATCCGCGGGGTATCGCCGAGGTCCTCCGCAGAGCTGAACACCCGCCGCGCAATCTCCTCTGCGGGGAGTTCAATCAGCGGAGAAGGATCTACGCTGAGGTCGTAACAGATGATGCTGTTGCGATTTTCCGGGTGTGGCGCCAAGGGCATCATCAAGGCGCTGCAAAACCGGGATGAGGGCAGACGCCCGGACACATGCAACACCGGCACTTGAGTCTCAGTGTTTAACATTGCCCCAACCCGCCGTTTGTCCCTAAGGCTCAGGGCATACTCCCACAACTTGGGCTGGCGATCCTTGATCAACTTCGCCAGGTCTATCGTCGCGTAAACATCCGACAAAGCATCGTGGGCCGACTCATGGCTTAAACCGTTGGCCGCACTGAGCAATTCGAGTTTGAAACTGGGACTGCCATCTTCGCGCTCGGGCCACTCAATACCCTCCGGCCGCAATGCCCGACACAGGCGCACCACATCGATCAGATCCCAGCGGGAATTACCGTGTTGCCACTCCCTCGCATAGGGGTCGTAAAAATTGCGGTACAGGGTATAGCGAGTGACTTCGTCGTCGAAGCGGATGCTGTTATAGCCCACGCCACAGGTGCCGGGTTGCGCCAGTTCGGCGTGAACCCGCGCAATAAACTCCGCCTCGGAGAGCCCTTCTTCCAGAGCCTGCTGGGGAGTGATCCCGGTAATGAGGCAGGCCTGGGGATGGGGTAAAAAATCAGGGCTGGGCCGACTGAATACCATCAGCGGTTCGCCAACGATATTCAGCTCGGCGTCGGTACGCACGCCGGCAAACTGCACTGGCCGATCCACTGCGGGAGTCGCCCCCCAGGTTTCATAATCGTGCCAGTAAAACGTTTGACTCATTGCGATCCTCAGCCGACGCCAGCCCGTTCAGCCGGCTTTAAGCGACGTTAATGTGCTCGGCTTCGATCTTCGCCGCCCAGATCTGCGGCCCGGATTTATGCACCGAATCACCCTTGGTATCCACTGCCACAGTAACCGGCATATCTTCAACGGTGAACTCGTAGATCGCTTCCATACCCAGCTCTGGGAAGGCAATCACCTCGGCCTTTTTGATCGCCTGGGCCACCAGGTAAGCGGCGCCGCCCACGGCCATCAGGTAAACCGCTTCGAATTCCTTGATTGCATCAATGGCAACATCGCCGCGCTCTGACTTACCAATCATGCCCATCAAGCCAGTTTCGGCCAGCATGGTACGGGTGAATTTATCCATCCGTGTCGCGGTGGTCGGACCGGCAGGGCCAACAACCTCGTCGCGCACCGGATCAACGGGGCCAACGTAGTAAATAAAGCGGCCGGTCAGGTCTACCGGCAGTTTCTCGCCCTTGGCCAGCATATCCGCCATTTTCTTGTGGGCGGCATCGCGGCCCGTCAGCATTTTGCCGTTAAGCAGCAGCGTATCGCCAGGCTTCCAGGTCTTGATCTCTTCTGCCGTGATGGTGTCCAGATTGACACGTTTCACATCCGGGCCCGCCTCGCGGGTCACTTCGGGCCAGTCTTCCAGAGACGGCGGAGTCAGTGCCGCTGGGCCACTGCCATCCAGAGTGAAATGGGCGTGACGGGTCGCCGCACAGTTTGGAATCATCGCAATGGCCTTGTTGGCCGCGTGAGTCGGGAAGTCCTTGACCTTCACATCAAGCACAGTCGTCAGGCCGCCCAGCCCCTGAGCGCCGATGCCCAATTGATTGACCTTCTCATGCAGCTCCAGACGCAATTCTTCGGCGCGGTTGCTGGCGCCGCGTTTTTGCAGATCGTGAATATCAATGGGGTCGAGCAGCGCTTCTTTCGCGAGGATCATCGCCTTCTCGGCGGTACCGCCGATGCCAATGCCCAGCATACCCGGTGGACACCAGCCGGCACCCATGGTCGGGACCATTTTCAGCACCCAATCGACCACGGAGTCTGAAGGGTTCAGCATGGCAAACTTGGACTTGGCTTCAGAGCCGCCGCCCTTCGCCGCCACATGCACCTCAACCGTGTCACCGGGCACGATTTCGTAGTGAATCACCGCCGGAGTATTGTCCTTGGTATTGCTGCGCGCACCGTCGGGGTCAGCGAGAATAGAGGCGCGCAGCACATTGTCTGGCAGGTTGTAGGCACGGCGAACACCTTCGTTCACCATATCCGAAACACCCATATCGCCTTCCCACTGGACGTTCATACCCACAGTCAGAAATACCGTAACAATGCCGGTATCCTGGCAAATGGGGCGGTGCCCCTCGGCACACATCCGGGAATTGATCAGAATCTGCGCCATCGCATCCTTGGCAGCCGGATTTTGTTCGCGCTGGTA
>JBFEVY010000378.1:0-3101 GCA_041546665.1 Spongiibacteraceae bacterium
CCAGAAAAGGTGGCGAAGCGGTTATTTCGTTCAATAAGGTGAATAATATCCCGGCATTTTTTGCCTCGGTGAACCAGCTTCACACAGGGAATCGCCAGACCTTCGGTAAAAATATCGGTTGCTTCCAGCGTGAAGCCCCCCGGGTCCTTGCCGCCGGTATCGCCCTGGTGCGCTTGCAAAGCTTGCACCAGCACCAACTCGCCCTGATCATCAAATACCGGCGCATAGACGTTGTAATCCGGCAAATGACCGCCACCAAAGTCGGGGTCGTTGCCGAGAAAAACATCACCGGGGCCCCAGTCGTAATCCTTAAAATGCTCCAAGCCATAGCGCACCGTTAGCTGGGTAACAAAGGTAAGATGAGGCGTACCAATAGACCCCAGAGCAAGACGTCCGTTGGCATCGATAATGCTGGCGTTTCTCTCATTGGACTGATTTATTATTGGTGACGACGCCGCGCGACCTAGATGCGTTGCCGCTTCAAAACACACCGTTTCCAGCGCGCCTCGAATAATACTTGCGGTCACGGGATCAACTTCGACCGACGTGCTAAGCGGCTCTCGTTTAGCAGCGAGCTTCTTGTTCAGCTCAAAAGACATGGTGGCATCCTCTATTATTAAGCGCGCTGTCTGCTGCCTGACACAGTGAAACTGGCAACGGAGACAATGGGCATTTTCGATAATCATAAAGACAAGCCCGCCCCGGATTCCCGACTTGTCGTGTGAGGCTGTATACAGTTAACGCAGGATAGCCGCTCACACGCTTCGACCAAGCTACCCACTAGACTGGGCAGGAGCTTTAAAATGCCTGTACCTGCACACCGCCACGCCAAGTAATGACAGCCACCACGGCAAAGCGGGATTATGTCTCCACAACAGGCACCATAATTCGCCAATGCGAAGCATTTACCGGCGCATTTGACGCGCTCCAGGCTGACAGGTGCTCTGGATTGAATACGAATAATTAATCGAATAAATCAGGAGGCAAAATTCCATGGGGCAAATTTCAGAGAAGCCGGTTGTCATTGTCACTGGCGCCAGCGCGGGCATCGGCGACGCCATCGCCCGCCGCTTTGCCAAAGGCGGATTTAATATTGTTGCCGTGGCACGCCGTCAGGAGCGCCTGGAACAACTCACCAGCGACCTAGAGGGTATTGCGCAAGTTGCCTGCCTGGCTGCCGATGTCGGCGCCGCCGACACCGCAAAAAACGCCGTCGCACTGGCCATGGAGAGCTTTGGCAGACTCGACTGCCTGGTGAATAATGCCGGCTCTGGAAAATGGGCGCCGGTACACGAAACTGACGACGCCACCATTGATGAAGTCATCGAGATCAGCATGAAGGCGCCATTCCGTTTCTGCAGAGAGGTCATTCCGGTCATGAAACCGGGCTCATCGGTAATCAATATCGGTTCCGTCTTCGGTATTCTCGGCGGCCTCGACGGCGGTATCTACTGCTCGGTCAAGGCGGGACTGACCGGTTTAACCCAAACCATGGCGGCGCAGTACGGCGCCCAGGGCATTCGCACCAACCAGGTTTCACCCGGCGTGATCAGAACCGATATGACCGACGCCGCCTGGGATGCACCGGGCTTCCAGCGCATAAACCAGGAGATGACACCCTTCGATCGCGACGGTACCACCGAGGATGTCGCCAACGCAGTCTACTTCCTCGCGTCAAAGGAAGGCAGTTACATCAACGGCCAGACCATTGCCCTCGACGGCGGTTGGTCTACCACTAAATTCCTCTGCTACGACGCACTGATTGCGGAACGCACCCCGCCCCAGGGATAGACCAGAGCTTATTTACGGTTCAAGGACGCAAGCCGCTCGGGAAACCCGCGCGGCTTTTTTGTCGACACAAGATATAAAGGCAGGAGTGCAAGCCATGGCACTACAACTGGATGACTACCGCTTACTTGGCCACTCCGGCCTGAGGGTTTCCCCACTCTCTCTGGGCACGATGACCTTTGGCCTCAATGCCGGCTGGGGCACCAGCGACAGCGACGCAGAAAGCATGCTGGACCATTATGTTGATCACGGTGGAAATTTTAATGATACCGCCAACTTTTACGGGAACGGCGGCGCCGAATTGCTGTTGGGCAAACTGATCGCCGAGCGCCGCCAGCAATTGGTCATCGCCAGCAAGTATTCGCTCATTATGCGCCCCGGCGATCCCAATTCCTGCGGCAACCACCGAAAGAACATGGTGCAATCGGTGGAGGAAAGCCTGCGCCGTCTCAACACTGACTACCTCGACCTGTTCTATTTACATCTCTGGGACAACCTCACCCCGGTTGAGGAAATCCTGCGCGCCTTTGACGATCTGGTTCGGGCCGGCAAAATTCTCTACGTCGGCATGTCTGACACCCCCGCCTGGCAGGTCTCACGACTACAAGCCATGGCCGAACTCCGCGGCTGGGCGCCACTGATTGCAATGCAGGTTCCCTATAACTTGACCCAACGCACCGTAGAAAGAGAATTTATGCCCATGGCACGGGAAATGGGCCTGGGCATACTACCTTGGTCGCCGTTGGCCGGTGGCGTACTTTCCGGAAAATACCGGCGCGAAGATTTGCAGACCCAGCCCGGCAGTTTCGATTCCCGGCGCGCGATCAACCTCGCCACAGGCCGGCTCAGCGAAAGGGCACTGGCGATCGCCGATGTTGTTAATACCATTGCCGACGAACAAGAGTGCAACCCAGCCCAGATTGCCCTGGCCTGGACGCTGCTGAATCCAGCCGTCACCTCACCGATTATCGGTGCCCGCACCTTTGACCAATTTAAAGACAATCTCGCCGCCCTTCAGGTTGAGTTTAGTGATTCGCAAATCGCGCAACTCGATGCGGTGAGTCAAATTGAGACCTGTTTTCCCTACGATATGTTGGGGAATGAGGCGGCGGCAAAAATGTTTGGGGGGATAAAAGTCTCCAGACGGTGAGAAAGCTCTTTGGCCAATTACTTTATGCGAATGTTGTTTGATTTGATGTTTTATTTAAGTAGGTTTCGCCCTTCTGGGCGACTTACTTCTTTTTTTCACGGGTGAAAAAAGAATTAAGCAAGAAAAAGCACGCCCCATCGCTCACCCTGCGGGTGCCCTGCGC
>JBFEVY010000036.1:0-16986 GCA_041546665.1 Spongiibacteraceae bacterium
ATTTCACTCGCAAATGATTTTCATCTTTACGTTATTATGAGCTCGGCAATCCAGATACCGGAAATACTATAAAATTTCAGGAAAATTTGCTCAAGATTCAGCCTTTAGCATATATCCTAAAAGGAGATTAATTTTGTTTAAATATTTCATGTTAACTTCCTTGTTTTTATCTTTTCTTTATGGATGTAGTTCAAGTAGCCCATTTTTAGCAGATGTCCGCAATGAGCCAGTTAAGGTTGTGTTAGAGGATCAAATAACGAAAGACAAAATAAGCTACCTCGGCCGCTTCTTAATGGAAAGTAAGGATAGAAATGCACTATTGGCGAGATTAATGAAGGAGGGGCAAGCAGGATGTAAAGAGTGCCTGTTTGCCTCTGGATATACGCTCTATAGCACTTCGGGAACCCTCGGGGGCATGGGGCTAGGTGTTGGCTTAATGGCCTTCGATCTTGGTTCCGACATAATAGATATTTTTGTTGAGTGGGGAGCCCTGGACCGAATTAGTGGCTTTGCCATGCCTGAAATATTTATGGGCCAATCCGTTCAATCTGAAACTCAGGCCTGGCAGCTAGCGGTAAGTCATACAGAACGTCAGCTCAAAAAGGCTGCTAATGCCACAGGCTATAGTGTGCGCTGTATTGCCGGTTGTGAGGATGGACGGCGAATCTATGAACTAAAATTGGTCAATGATAGAGATAATAGTCGCTACATATTCCAGCCAGGTAAAATTGCTCTAATTACTGACTATGGAGAAATGAAAAAGATAGAAAGGCCACACGTTCTGGATACTGCATCATTAGATTTTGTTCCGGCCTACCAGACGATTGCCGGCAATCAATGGGTATTCAGAATGTTTGGAGAACCAAATCTAGATGATAATGGCGATATTATTGTAGAAAGTGGGAAATATGGAATTTTCTTCAGGGCCAAACAAGGAATGGAAGGGACTGAAGTTCAGAGAGATATTATGCGTTTTATGACGGATGATGGCGGCTATATGTATTTTGGTACGGACAAAGCTTACCCAAATTACATTGCGTATCGGGGCAATCTGTACTCTTACTCAATAAAAATGGAAAGCAAGTTTATTAATTCAACTCTCATTGAAAGGTGAATAGACATCTCACAATAGAAGTCGCCCGTCATCACGCGCCGGCGTGTTTTAGCTCGGTAAGAGCCCTTTTCTGGCAGGACCTTAGGGCATATAGGCGAAAAAGGAATTTTTTATGCGTTATATCGTTGCATTTTTCATCTGCATTTTACTTGTCGCGTGCAGCGCACAGCCCGCAGGAAACCCACCTTCAGGCTGGCATTTCAACAAGAAAGTCGGTGAGTACGATTTTTCCGATCGTGTTAAGGGAATTATCCAAAGACCACCTGGCCGCATTTCGATGCCATCACATTGGCACATTCTTTACCTTACAAAACAAGAAGATGCGTCTTGGCGAGCATCGCAAGTTGGCGACGCCTCGACCCCCAGCACCGAAGCCATCTACCTAGATCCAGATACCCAAACTATCGGACTTGCGGCATCGGGAACCTCGCTACAAACCAACGGGCAAGCCGCATCAGTTTGCACAAAAGTGATCGACTATGACCGCAAGAGGTCAGGATATCTCGCATGCAATTCTGAACTGGTTTCGACGGTCAAGGACCTTGGCGTCATTTTTATTCCCCTCAAGCCGTTAATGAAATTGACAGGGGACGACATCACGGCGTTTGAATTGGATCAAACAGTTTTGGCGGAGGCACTTGAAAAAGTGAATATCGACCTAGTGGCGTCGGAACTGAGTGCGCAGTACGAACATCAACAAATAGCTGCGAAAAAGGCGATGTTAGGCCAAAAAGCCGAACGAGAAGCACAAACTGCTTATTTTCGCGCACATGCCACAGTTGGAACCAAAACACTTTGCGGAATAGTGATCGCCGAAATCGGATCGCTGGTCGAAATTCAACTCCTTGGGAACAAGCAGCGCGTTGTGGCGGAACGCGACAAACTGGAAATGCCTCGAGCTATTCATGGCGCCGAACATATTCATCATTGCGCTAGAACGTTCTTATAAACGTTCCAAAGTGAGTATGTTCAGTCGCCATCGCTATCACTGCGGTCAACACCGGCCTCTTTGGCCTTGTTTACCCAGAACTGAGTAGAGGTGAGAATGCCTCTCAGCAAGTTGACCTCCATCTCGTCCAGGCGGGTACGCTGATACAGCCGACGCAGACGGGTCATCAATTTTTTGGGCGCCTCAGGACGGAGAAACTTCAGGTCTCTCAGGGTTTCTTCAAGGTGGACCAGGTAGCGCTCCATCGCATCGTTATCTGCCGGCGGCTGGTCCCAGCCCTCCATTGCATCCCCTGCCAGCTCTCCCGAGAGCTGCTGCATACGCAGCTCATAGCTGAGCACCTGCACCGCCATACCGAGATTTAGCGAGCTGTATTCGGGATTGGCCGGAATATGCACGTGCAGGTTACAGCGCTGCAGCTCCTCGTTGGTCAAGCCCCGATCTTCCCGGCCGAAGACCAGGGCGACTTCATGGCCACTTGCCGCTTCAGAGATCGCCCGACTCATGCAGTTGCGCGGATCGAGCAGTGGCCACGGCACAGTGCGCTCCCGGGCACTGGTGCCGATAACCAACTGGCAGTCTCCGATTGCCTCACCCAGGGTCTCGACCACAATCGCTTTTTCCAGCAGGTCATCCGCGTTGGCGGCGCGCCACACGGCTTCATCGTGAGGAAACTTTTTGGGCGCAACCAGATAGAGCTGCGACAGGCACATATTCTTCATTGCCCGCGCAACGGCCCCAATATTTCCGGGGTGGGAGGTGTTTACCAGCACAATGCGGATATTGTCGAGAGGGGAAGTCTGGTCACTCATAATGATTAGGTAACGTGTCGCTAGCAAGGCAAGGGGCCGGCATTCTACCAGAGCCGACGCGTGACACCTAACGCGCCGCGTCCCAATGCAGAGACCAACCCTGCCCCACCTCACAGCGATAGCCTTCACACACCGCCAGATCAGCAACCGCCGCAAGCTCACCGTCGCAATACACCAGCGGCAGAGTATCCCTCTCCCAAGGGGGAATACCCCACTCTTGCAGCAGCTTTTTCAGCGACCGGCTATGCGCCTCTCCGGCCAACTGGCAGCGCATACCCTGCTGCCGCTGAGCAATCGTTACCCGCCCCCTCGGCAGAAAGTTGCCGCCCGCTTGCGCGGAGAGAACTCCACCCGGCAGGGCCTGCGGCGCCCCGACATCCGCCCACAACAGCGGTTCAGTCAGTGAATGCGGCAGCGACGCAGGCAGACAATAGAGGCGCCCCTGATAACGGCGCAAGATCTTGCCCTGCAAGCACAACTGCGGCTGGCCGTCATCAGGCGCCAGACATTGGCGCAGCAGTTCATCAATATGTCGGCGTTCTGGCGAAAGCGCCAGTCGCTCCCGCAGAAAATGCCGCAATAACGCGCGCTGACGCGGCGGGGAAAAGACTGCCAATGCGTTCATATCCAGGCTGCCATTGTCAGCCAGTATAGTCGCGAGCTCATCCGCCAGATAAGACTCCAGAACCGTCGATGCCTCGGCCTGCAGGGCGCTCACCTTGTCTAATCGAGCGCGATAATCAGGCCAGCGCTCCGCCAATACCGGCAGCAGACGATGACGCAGGAAATTGCGGTCAAAATGAAGACTTTCATTACTCGGGTCTTCGATCCACTCGAGAGCCCTGGACTCAGCATATTCTCTCAGCACCTGCCGCGGCACCGCTAAAAGAGGCCGAAATAACTGCCCTGCGCCCAGCCCGCGCTGCGCCGGCATAGCCGCCAAACCGTCAACCCCGGCACCGCGCATCATCCGCAACATCAGAGTCTCAACTTGATCGTCCTGGTGGTGGGCCATCAGCAGTGTTTCGCCCGCAGCCAATTCCTGCTCAAATACTGCATAGCGGGCTGTTCTGGCCAGGCTTTCAAGGCCCTGCCGACTCCCCTCTAGACTAACGCGATGAGTACTGATCGGAATATTGGCCGTGGACGCCCAGGACTGACAGAGCGCCGCCCAGTTCGCGGAATCGGGATGCAGGGAGTGATCAATATGAATAGCGCGAACCGGCGGCACACCGGGATCGCTGTCGCGCAGGCGAGAAATCAGATCCAGGAGCACTCTCGAATCACAACCGCCGCTGAACGCCAACACCCAGGCAGCACTACCCCGCCAGGGTGCTAACACCTGGCGGAGAGTTTCAACAAGAGGGTCCATACGTTCTAGGATAGCGCGGCGAGCCGCCCGCCAATCAGGTTGTGCCGTAGGACATCAGGCGTTGATAGCGAGTTTCCAGCAGCTCTTCTTCGGGGAAGCTTTGCAGCCGTTTTACCTGCTCGACGAGGTGTGCCTTCAACCGGCGCGCACTCTCATCAATATCGCGGTGGGCGCCACCCGGCGGCTCCATAATTGTGGCATCAACAATCCCGAGCTCTTCGAGCACGGTTGAGGTCAAGCCCATTGCTTCCGCCGCATCAGGCGCGAATTCACTGCTTTTCCAGATGATATTCGCACACCCTTCGGGCGAAA
Organism: Spongiibacteraceae bacterium; assembly: GCA_041546665.1. Taxonomy (GTDB): domain Bacteria; phylum Pseudomonadota; class Gammaproteobacteria; order Pseudomonadales; family Spongiibacteraceae; genus Spongiibacter. The sequence goes on from JBFEVY010000036.1 coordinate 4,560, forward strand.
TAACAAAGTAGGTTGAGTACTGCAGCATGGCGATGTGATCGCCAACACCAATACCCAATGCGCCACCGGAGCTGCCCTCACCAATAACAATACAAATGATTGGTGTTTTCAGGCGAGACATTACCGCGAGGTTCTTGGCGATGGCTTCAGAAATACCGCGCTCTTCGCTGTCGATACCGGGATAGGCCCCGGGGGTATCGATCAAAGTAATAATCGGCATGGAAAAGCGCTCTGCCATTTCCATAAGACGCTGCGCCTTGCGATACCCCTCGGGCTTGGGCATACCAAAGTTGCGTTTCACCTTGTCCTTTACGCCGCGACCCTTTTCCTGACCGATAACCATAACCGGCATATCGTCCAGGCGGCCAATGCCACCGACAATCGCATTGTCATCTGCAAAGTGGCGGTCGCCGTGCAGCTCGTCAAAATCGGTGAAAATACGACGAATATAATCCATCGTATAAGGACGCAGGGGATGCCGCGCGATCTTTACGACGTCCCAGGGGGTCAAGGTGCTAAAGATTTTCTCTGTCAGCTTGACGCTTTTTTCCCGAAGCTTGGCAATCTCGTCGGTGATATTCAGTTCATTGTCGTTACCAACGAGCTGCAATTCCTCGATCTTGGCTTCGAGTTCGGCAATAGGCTGTTCAAAATCGAGATAATTGGGATTCATTGCTCCACTTTTTCCCTTTGGTTATTCCTGTCTGTGAGGCCTTTTGTCGACCTTCGTATGGCGCTGATTATACGTTAAAAATAATTAATGACCACGTTATTTGGGCCACAGTCCTGTTTCAAACGGACTAACAAATCTTCCTGAGGAAGGATTCGCCAGTTTTCACCGAGCAGGATGCGGATATTCCCCTCCGGCCGCTGATATTGCACGACCACCGGACAAATACCACCCCGCGCTGGCGCCAGTGTCGATTTGAGTCGCGCGATGCCATCATTGCTGAGTTCTTCCGAGTGCAGTGTCAGCACAAGTTCGCGGGCGTGCTGCTGGCGGGCCTCGGCGAGACTGCGCACCGCCTTGACCCGCATATTCTTGCCGCCGCTGTATTCATCGTGACGACACTCGCCCTCAACCACTAGTACCGCGTCTTTAACAAGCTTTTCCCGGCATGCTTCATAAGCATCCGCAAACAGCGAAACTTCAATTCGGGCGCTGCGGTCGTCGAGCACCACAAAGGCCATAGTATCACCACGCTTGTTTTTCATGGTGCGCATGTTCATCACAATACCGGCAATGGTCTGCGGTTGTTTATCGGGCACCAGATCGGCAATGCGCTTGGGTACAAACTTACGCAGTTCGGCTTCGTAATCGTCAATGGGGTGGCCGGTCACATAGAGGCCAAGGGTTTCTTTTTCGCCCTGCAGCCGCTCTTTGGTACCCCAACTGCGCACGTTACGGAACGACTCGTAGACATCCCGCTCATCCGTCGCGAGGGTTTCCCCGAACAGGTCGATCATACCCGCATCGGCATTTTTCGCCGCCTGTTCAGCGGCCTGCACCGCCTCGGCCATTGCCGCCATAAGCACCGCACGGTCTTCACCCAAATCGTCAAAGGCACCGGAACGGATCAGCGCCTCAATCGCGCGCTTATTCACTTTGCGAGGATCAGTGCGCTCGCAAAAATCAAACAGGTTCTTGAACGGGCCGCCCTGCTGCCGGGCAGAGATAATACTTTCAACCGGCCCTTCACCTAGACCTTTGATTGCACCGAGCCCATAAACGATCTGACCGCGATCATTTACGGTAAACATATACTCGCCCTCGTTGACCGAAGGCAGTTTATAGTCGAGCTTCATCGCCCGACACTCTTCAATAAACACGACAATCTTGTCGGTGTTATCGAGTTCCGAGCTCATTACCGCGGCCATAAACGGCGCAGGGTAATGGGTTTTCAACCAGGCCGTCTGGTAGGAAACCAGTGCATAGGCTGCGGAGTGAGATTTGTTAAAACCATAGCCCGCAAATTTTTCCATCAGGTCGAAGATGTTGGAAGCCAGGTCTTCGCTGAAACCTTTCTCGACTGCCCCCGCCTGGAACAAGCCCCGCTGCTTTTCCATCTCTTCGGGCTTTTTCTTACCCATTGCACGCCGCAACAAGTCAGCGCCGCCCAGCGTGTAGCCGCCCATCTCCTGAGCGATCTGCATTACCTGTTCCTGGTAGAGGATGATGCCGTAGGTTGGCTGCAGAATAGGACGCAGGCACTCGTGTTGGTATTGCGGATGCGGAAAGGCCAGCTCGGCGCGGCCGTGCTTACGATTGATAAAGTCGTCAACCATCCCCGATTGCAACGGCCCCGGACGAAACAGGGCCACCAGTGCGACAATATCTTCAAAGCAGTCAGGCAGAAGCTTTTTAATCAGCTCCTTCATTCCCCGGGATTCCAACTGGAATACCGCGGTGGTTTCTGCGGACTTCAGCAGACTGAAGGTCGGCGCATCGTCGAGGGGAATCGCCATGATATCCAGCGCGTCTTCGCCGGTCTTCTGGCGCTGGGCATTTATGATCTTCAACGCCCAGTCAATAATCGTCAGGGTGCGCAGACCAAGAAAGTCAAACTTGACCAGCCCCGCCTCTTCAACGTCGCTCTTGTCGTATTGGGTAACCAGACCACTACCCGTTTCATCACAGAACAGCGGCGCAAATTCGGTCAGCTTGGACGGCGCGATTACTACGCCCCCGGCGTGCTTACCAACCCCCCGGACCACCCCCTCAAGCTGCTTGGCCATGTCCCAGATTTCCTGGGCCTGCTCATCGTTCTCAAGGAACTCCCGCAGGGGCTCTTCCTGCTCGAAGGCCTTGTCGAGGGTAATCCCCACTTCGAAGGGGATCATTTTGGATAATTTGTCAGCCAGGCCGTAGGACTTGCCCTGCACCCGGGCCACGTCCCGGACCACCGCTTTCGCTGCCATGGTGCCGAAGGTAATAATCTGGCTGACCGCATCCCGACCGTAGTTGTCCGCCACATAGCTGATGACCCGATCACGTCCTTCCATACAAAAGTCGACGTCGAAGTCTGGCATGGAAACCCGTTCCGGGTTCAAGAAACGTTCGAACAGCAAGTCGTATTCGATGGGATCGAGATCGGTGATTTTCAGCGCGTAGGCCACTAGCGACCCCGCGCCCGACCCCCGCCCCGGCCCTACCGGGATATCGTGATCCTTAGCCCACTGAATAAAGTCCATCACGATCAGGAAGTAACCCGGGAATCCCATTTGCAGGATAATTCCGAGTTCAAAATCCAGACGCTCCCGGTAGCGCGTTTCAATTTCTGCGAACTCGGGGGCATTGCGGTCGAACAGGAAATCCAGCCGCTCGGTCAGGCCGTCGTGACTTATCTTGCGGAAGAACTCGTCCTGGGTCATCCCCTCAGGGATCGGATATTCAGGCAGGTAGTAGGTCCCGAGGTGTACCGAGAGATTACAGCGCTTGGCGATCTCGACCGTGTTTTGCACCGCCTCGGGAATATCCGAGAACAATTCGGCCATCTCCTCGGGAGTGCGCAAATACTGCTGCTCACTGTAATTGTGCGGGCGCCGGGGATCATCCAGCACCCGGCCATCGCGGATACAAACCCGGGCCTCGTGGGCCTCAAACTCTTCCGCGTCCAGAAACCTGACGTCATTAGTGGCAACAACCGGGCACTGCTTGCTCGCCGCCAACGCAACTGCGGCATGGAGATAGGCGTTCTCCCCTTCCCTGCCGGTACGTTGCAATTCAAGGTAATAGCGGTCACCAAACACCGAGACCCAATACTCCAACCGCTCGGCGGCCAGATCGAGCTTGCCGCCAAGCAGCAGGCGCCCGACATCCCCTTCACGACCACCGGACAGGGCAATCAGCCCTTCAGATTTTGCCGCGACCCAGCTGCGATTAACGTATGCGCGACCCTGGTATTGCCCTTCAAGATACGCCTGCGAAATCAGCTCGGTGAGATTGCGATAGCCGGTTTCATTCTGCACCAACAGGCAGATCGTTGAGATTTGTTCGGGGTCATCGTCATCGCGAACGAGCAAATCACTGCCATAGATCGGTTTGATGCCCGCGCCCTGCGCGGCCTTTTGAAATTTAATCAGGCCGTAGAAATTGGCCAGGTCGGTCAGCGCGACAGCGGGCATCCCCAGCGCCGAAACACGCTTGCACAAACCCTTTATCCGCACCAGACTGTCGACCAACGAGTATTCGGAGTGCAGACGCAAATGTACAAATTCAGCCGAACTCACCGCCTTTCCTCCGTCTGTCCAGCACTTGCCGCCTCGGCGCGCTCAATAAGCGCTCTCACCGGCGCGTAGCTGCGCCGGTGGATAGGCGTGACACCCAATTCATCGAGGGCCTGCAGATGAACCTTGGTCGGATACCCCTTGTGGCCCGCGAGACCATAACCGGGGTATACCTTGTCCAGCTCCTGCATCTCCCGGTCGCGACACACCTTTGCCAGAATAGACGCCGCGGCAATTGCCTCTACCCGACTGTCTCCTTTGACGATGGCCTCAGCCCGATATCGCCAACGGGGAAGACGATTACCGTCCACCAGCACCATTTCCGGCGTGACCGACAAGCCATCCACCGCGCGATGCATGGCCAACATGCTCGCGTGAAGAATATTGAGCTGATCAATTTCCTCAACGCTTGCTCGCGCAATACTGAACGCCAAGGCCTTTTCACGGATTTCGTCGTAGAGTTTTTCGCGGCGTTTTTCTGTTAATTTTTTGGAATCGTTCAGGCCGGAGATAGGTTGCTCAGGATTAAGAATCACCGCTGCCGCGACCACGTCGCCACACAGTGGTCCGCGACCAACCTCGTCTACGCCGGCGGTCAGACTGGGGTAGTCCTGGGTTGAAAACAAGTCCTGCATCTCAGCCATCTTTTTGTGCCGCCTGAAACTTAGAAGGTAACAACGACACGACAACATCCGCAGCGCGCTCACTGGCACTGCGCCGCAGATCCTGGTGAATTTTTTGAAATTCGCTGATCAGCGCATCGCGATGACGGGCATTATTTAACTGCTCCAAAATCAGCGGGCCCATCACGTCTGCGCACACCTCATCCTGAATCAGTTCAGGCACCAAAGATTTTTGTGCAAGCAGATTGGGCAGCGAAAAAAACGGCGTTTTGACCAGACGCGAGAGAATCGCATAGGACCACTTACCAAACCGATAGGCCACCACCATCGGGCGTTGCAATAACAACGCTTCCAGACTGGTGGTTCCCGACGCCATTAACACCGCATCTGACGCTGCCATCGCCGTGCGCGACTGACCGGACAAGACCCTCACTGGCAAATCGTCTTTGCGGTCTGCCACTGCCTTCAGAATTTGACTGTGCCGCTCAGCATTGGCAGCGGGAATTAAAAATTCAATATTCGGCATCGCCCTGCGCAGCTGCACTGCGGTATCCAGAAACGGGCCAATCAGCTGCCCCACTTCGCCACTGCGACTCCCTGGCAAAATGGCCACTACCGGATGGTCCGGCTGTACATCCAACTGCTGCCGAGCGATATCGGACTGGTCCTCCAACGGAATCTGGTCCGCCAGGGAGTGTCCCACACAGGTGACCGGCACCTGGTGTTCCTGATAAAAACGCTTTTCAAAGGGAAACAGGGTCAGCATATGATCAACCGCTTTGGCGATCGTTTTAATGCGTCCCTGCCGCCACGCCCATACCGACGGGCTGACATAGTGTACGGTTTTTATGCCCTGCTCGCGCAGGAAGCGTTCTATATTGAGGTTGAAATCGGGGGAATCGATGCCAATCACGATGTCTGCCCGCCAGTTCAGCAGATGCTGCTTAACCTGACGGCGAATCCGCAGCAACTCAAACAATCGCTTCAAGGGCTCTACCAGCCCCATTACCGACAGGCGATCCATATCACAGAGACTGTGAAAGCCCTCTTCGATCATCAACGGCCCGCCGACACCCTCAAAAACGGCATTGGGAAGTTGACGGCGCAGGGCACGAATGAGATCCGCGCCTAGAATATCCCCCGAGGCTTCACCAGCGATAATACCGATTCGCGGAAAATTATTAGCATCCATGAGCGGGTAAACCTGGTTGTTTTAAGGGACAAGCCTCAGCGAACGATACCGCGCTGAGACTGGCGCAGAGAATCTGCCATCAACTGCACTTCAGGATGAGCATCAATCAAGGGCTGTAACGCTTCTAGCGCTTCATCAACAGTGAGCTTCTGGCGATATACAATTTTATAAGCCTTGCGAATCGCGGCAATGGCATCGCCGCTAAAGCCGCGACGCTTCAGGCCTTCAATATTCACGGTTTTGGCTTCAGCCGGACTGCCGCTAACGGTGACATAGGCCGGTACGTCTTTACCGATATGACAGCCAAACGCAGCAAAACTGTGAGCACCGATATGACAAAACTGGTGAACCAGGGCGTAGCCACCCAGAATCGCCCAATCCCCTACATTCACATGCCCAGCCAGTGACGCATTGTTGACCAGAATGCAGTTGCTACCGACCACCGAATCGTGCCCAACATGAACATAGGCCATTAACAGGTTATTGCTACCAATAACCGTCTCGCCCCTATCCTGAATCGTACCGCGATGCAGGGTAACGCCCTCGCGGATGACATTGTTATCGCCAATAATCAGCCGGGTTGGTTCACCCTTGTATTTCAGATCCGGCGTGTCTTCCCCGACAGAGGAAAACTGATAAATCCGGTTATTTTTGCCCAGTATCGTCGGGCCTTTGAGTACGACATGTGAACTCACTACACAGCCTTCACCCAATTCTACGCCGGCACCGACGATGGTCCAGGGACCAATCTCGACGTTGGCGCCGATGACCGCCTCGGGGTCAATAATCGCGCGGGGATCAATTTGCGCGCTGGGATGAATACTACCTGTCACTAGTCGCGACTCCGGTCAACACACATGATACTCGCCGAGCAGGCCAGCTTGTCTTCTACATAGGCCTGGCATTCAAATTTCCACAAACCGCGCTTGTCTGATACATACTGCGCCTTCAGGATCAACTGATCACCGGGTACGACCTGGCGCTTAAAACGCGCATTGTCGACACCGGCAAACATATAGATAGAGCCGTCGGCAGGCTTTTTATTCAGGGTTTTAAAGCCGAGAATTCCCGCTGCCTGCGCCATGGCTTCAATGATCAACACGCCGGGCATGATCGGCAACCCCGGGAAATGGCCGTTGAAATGATTTTCGTTGCCGGTGACATTCTTCAACGCCACAATCGACTTGCCCAATTCCAGTTCCAGCACGCGATCCACCATCAGGAAGGGATAGCGTTGTGGCAAATATTCTTGTACTTCTAATAAATCCATTTCCATGATCTAGCCTCTTTCCTCGTCCTTCTTCCCCGATTTCTTTTCAAGTGCCATCAGTCGCCGGTAGATATCATCAAGACGCGGCAGCCTGGCCATATTTTTGCGCCATTTCGCCGATTCCATCATGACCGTGCCACCGGAGTAGGACCCAGGCTCCGTAATGGACTTTGTCACCATGGTACGCGCGGCCAAATGCACACCGTCGGCAATAGTGATATGCCCAACCAGCCCCACATTGCCCGCAAGCGTGCAGTTCTTACCAATCACCGCACTGCCGGCAACCTGACAACACCCTGCCATCGCCGTGTTGTCTCCCACGACAACGTTATGCGCGATCATGGTCTGGTCGTCCATAATGACGCCATCACCGATGATGGTGTCATCCAGAGCGCCACGATCAATCGTCGAGTTCGCGCCAATTTCCACCCGCGAGCCGATACGAACGCCGCCGAGCTGGTGAATCTTTACCCACCCTTGTGCACTGGGCGCGAAACCAAAACCATCACCGCCGATCACCACACCGGAGTGCAGAATCGTTTCATCGCCAATACTGACGTTGTGATAGATGGTGACATTGGCATGAACAAAGCAATCCCGCCCCAGCCTGGTGTGTGCGCCAATAACGCAACCCGGCGAAATGACAGTGCCTTCGCCGATTTCCACACCTTCTTCGATAACGCAATTGGCACCAATTGCCGCTGTTTTATGAACCAACTCCGAAAGCACAACGGCGCTGGGGTGTATCCCGGCGCGGGGCTTTTCCAAGGGGTCAAACAGGGCGCTGGCCCGGGCATAAGCCAGATATGGATTGTCGGCAAACAGACAATCCTGCTGACAAACGTCGCCGAGATCCGGATGGATAATCAGCGCGCCCGCGGAATTCTCCGCGAGCAGGTGCTTTAGTTTCGGGTTTGCAAGGAAGCTTAGCTGGGATTCCCCCGCTGATGCGAGCGGAGCGATCCCATATAGAACTCTTTCTGCCTCCCCGCGAAACTCCAGGCCCAGAGTGTGAGCCAGCTCCGCGAGGGTAATGGACCGCTGATGCGCCACGATTGCCCCACCCAGCTTACTTGGATTGATTCAGGCGATCAGCCACTTTTGCAGTGATGTCGTAGTCAGCATCCGCATGCATAACGGCCTTGGCGGGCAACAGCAAGCCGATACCATCTTCTTGAATAATTGCCGGCAGCAACTTCTGCAGTTTTGGACCAATTTCCTGCATGATTTGCTGAATTTCCTGCTGTTGAGCTGCCTCGATTTTACGTGCCAGGTGCTCACCGTCGCTGCGCTTGCCATCAATCTTGTTTTTAGCGAGCTGACGCTGCTCAGCGCTCATGATTTCGAGATCTTTCTGAAGCTGTTCGACCAGTTTTTCATAGTCCTTTTTAACCGCTTCCAGCTCGGCAACCGTGTCTTTGAAATCCTTCTGATTACGCAGGGCATTCAAACGGTTTTTCGCCACAGTGGTGTTCAGTACTGCGCGGTCAAGATCAAACACCGCAATCTTACCTTCCGCCATTGCCAGGCTTCCAGACAGAGAAACCAACAAAACAGCAATAAATTTAAAAGCCTTCATTAACTACAACTCCTGTTTATTCTTAAAAAATTAAAAACTGCGACCCAGTGAGAACTGGAAGATTTCCGTCTCGTCGATTTTTTCGTCATTAAGTGCGCGCCCAAGACTGAAGGTCAGTGGGCCGAACCCGGTGATCCAGGTGATACCAACGCCAGCGGAGTAACGGAGCTTGTCCAGTCTCGCCGAAGAACAGTTGATTTGCGTGGCACCACAGCTGGTACTGAACACGTTACCGGCATCCAGGAACAAGCCGCTACGCACTGAACGCTGATCTTTAACGAACGGCAGCGGGAACAACAGCTCGATACTGCCTTCCATCACCACGTTGCCGCCAAAGGGATCTGTACCATAACCCAGCGAATCAGCAGTCTGCACCACCAGTTTGCCCGTCGCCGGATCCAGCACATAGGCGGCCTGCGAGGACAGTGCTGTAGCATTACCGTTACTGTCGATGGCTGTGGCCGCCTGGCTCACGGAATAAATATCCGCTGGCGAGCTACGTGGGCCCAGGGTGTTACTTCTAAATCCCCTTACCGAGCCAAAACCACCGGCATAGAAATGTTCGAAGAACGGCAGTTCTTCAAGTTCGCCAAAACCGTCACCATAACCCAGCTCGGTCTTAAACCGAAGGGTCCAGCTTGAACTGAGCGGCACATAGAGTTGGCCGTTGTAGGTCAGCTTGAAATACTCCAAGTCAGAACCCGGCACTGTAGCCTCAAAGGTAACTGACTGCGACGCTCCGCGGGTTGCCAACAGGCCCCGATTCAGAGTTGATTGACGCCAGGAAATTGCCGCTGTTACGTTATCGAAAATATCGCCGTACTCATCGAGGAAGCCAGGCTCACCGGGATCAGTCAGTGCATCTGCCGGCAGTGCGTCAAGGTCTTCAAGCACCTCGGCAACGGTATAACGCCCCGTGTCGGTGTCGAATTTGCTTTCAAAGTAGTAATCAATTGCGTCGAGAATACGCGGGCTGCTCTTGATCTCCTTAACCGCTCGTACCCCGGCTTCGATTTCCGTATGGCTGTAGCCCACTTCAAAACCGAGCCGCTCAGTTTCAGAGATGGGGTAGCCAAAGTTCACCGTAGTGCCGTAGGTGTCAGTGGTATAACTGGCAACGTTGATCTCTTCAAAATCCGTCGCTCGATAAAACAGCGAGAAACCACGCGACACACCGTCCTCAGTGAAATAAGGATCAACATAATTGAAGCTCGCGCTGGTCAGGAAGTCACTTCGCGAAATCCCGAAACCGACCTGCTTACCCGTACCAAAGAAGTTGTTCTGTTGAATGTTCGCACTCAGCAATAGACCGCTGTCCTGAGAAAACCCGAGACTGGCGCCCAGGCTACCGGAGCTTTGTTCCTCTACGCTGAATTCGAGGTCAATCTGGTCATCAACACCGGGAACTTCCACCGTCTCCACAGTGGCGCCTTTGAAAAAGCCCAAACGTTCCAGACGAACGCGGGACAATTCGATCTTATCCGATGAGGCCGGTGACGCTTCCATCTGACGCATTTCACGACGCAGCACTTCGTCAGCTGTGCGGGAATTACCCTCGAAATTAATCCGTCGCACATAGGTACGCTTACCGGGGTCGACAAAGAATTTCAGATTAACCGTATGGCCATCGCCCTCTTCATCAATTTCAGGAATGCCGCGAACCTTTGCAAAGTTATAACCCTCGTTCCCGAGACGCTTGGTCAAAAATTCCTCAGTGCTGGTAACCAACGCCTGTGAAAACACCTGGCCTTCCTTCACGAGAATAAAGCGATGCAGGTCTTCTTCAGGTAGCACAAGATCACCAGAGAGCTCTGCGCCACTGACCGTGTATTTCTCCCCTTCCTCAACGTTAATGGTGATAAACACCGATTTCTTGTTGGGGCTGATCGCAACCTGTACGGAATCCGCATTGAATTTCAGGTAGCCGCGGTCGAGGTAATAGGAATTCAGTTTTTCCAGGTCACCTTTGAGCTTTTCCCGGGAGTATTTGTCGCTGCTGCTAAAGAAAGAGAAAAAGCCGCCTGCTTTCAACTCAAACAGATCCAGCAGGGTTTCATCATCGTAGATAGTGTTGCCAACAATATTGATGTGCTTGATGGAGGCGGTGCTACCCTCGTCAATATTGATCGAAATCGACACCCGATTTCGCGGCTCCGCAACAACGTCGGTTTCTATGCTCGCGTCGTAGCGTCCCTGAGAAACGTACTGCCGGGTTAGCTCCATACTCATATTATCCAGCGTGGAGCGTTTGAAAACTTGTCCTTCAGAAAGTCCTGCACCTTTGAGACCATCTAGGAGTGCCTCGGTCTGCAGGGCCTTGTTCCCCTCAATGATGATCTCGCTGATCGCCGGGCGTTCAACAACCTGAACCACCAGAATATCGCCATCAACACCGATTCGAATATCATCAAAATTACCGGTGGCAAACAGCGCCCGTGACGCCACTGCCGCAGAGTTTGGCGTGAGTTGATCGCCAACGCTCAAGGGCAGTGCCGAGAATACCGACTCTGCTGATATACGCTGCAAGCCTTCAACGCGAATATCGCTGATGGTTGTCCCCACACCGGCCGCCGACTGGGCGTGAAGTGTACCAACCAGCACAAATTGGCCGAGGAGAAAAAGGATAAGACTGATAGCTGGAAAGCGTTTCATCAACAACTAAAACCAAGGCTCCGGGCCTGCCCCAAGCGTCACCAGGCACTGCCACTTAAATAATTGAAATATATCGCTGTACCTGAAAATCAGAGCCGCAATATGTCGTTATACAAGGCGAAAACCATCAAAAATACTACAAGCACCAGCCCAAGCTGGTTTGCCCAGGCCTGAACCCGCTCGGTCACCGGACGGCCGCTCACCCCCTCGATCAGTCCGTAGACAATATGTCCCCCGTCCAGAACCGGAATGGGCAGTAAATTCAACACCGCCAGACTCACACTGAGCAAGCCCAAGAAATCCAACCACGCAAAAAAGCCGTACTGCGCCGAAGAGCTCGCCACTTTAGCAATGGTTATCGGCCCACTCAAGTTTTTCGGTGATAGCATCCCCGCAATCATCTTTTTAATCGACTCGAGGGTAAACTTGCTCATCCGCCAGGTTTTATCCACGGCGGCGACAAAGGCCCCCACAGGTCCGTATTCAAGGGTACGGCGCATCGATTCCGGCCAGCTCGGCATCGCCACCGACACACCGGCAAAACCGATCTCGACACCGCTGTCGTCAACCTTACCTTCGGGCCGCAGCACCAGCTTTTGCTCTCGTCCGTCGCGCTCAAGCAACAGGCTAATGTCCTTATTGGGGTGAGCACGCACCAGGTCCACCCAAGACTGCCAATCCTTTAAAGGCTGACCGTCCGCTTCCAACAGCCGGTCTCCACTGAGCAGACCGGCCCGCTGGGCGGCACCACCACTGATCACCTCATCAATTTTAGGCACCAATTCAGGCATATACAGCGAAACCCCAAGTTCTTCGACCGGATTGGGTTCTTCTACACCCCGCATCCAGGCCTGGAGCCAGACCTCGTTATCGTAGACCAGATC
>JBFEVY010000136.1:0-8884 GCA_041546665.1 Spongiibacteraceae bacterium
AACAGTGCAGCTAATACAAGACGTACACCGAGTGTCTGCCAGGTTCGCATCGTGGTACCGCGATCCTTGATCAGAAAGGCCAGGCTGCTAAACAGGCTGATGACGAGGGCGATGAACAGGGCAACAATGACAATTTTTAGCCACATTTTGACGACTCCTTAATGCGTACGCGCAGTATACACAATAGGTAGGTGAGTATGACTAACGGACGGCCGTCCCTGCGGTGGAGTCTGGATTGGAAGTCGGCATTGGTGATGATCGTTATGTTGCCGGTGTTGATCAGTCTGGGGAATTGGCAGCTGCGCCGTGCGGATGAAAAGGCGGCGATTTTGGCGGCGGCCAATGCTCTGCGCGAAAAGCCGCCGGTGTCGGTACTCTCGGTAAACGACTTTCCCAACTACCTGCCAGTTTGGGCTGAGGGAGAGTTCGATACGGAGCGATATTGGCTGCTCGACAACCGCATTTTTCAGGGCCGCTTCGGTTATGAGATAATCGCGCTCCTTCGGCTGGCTGACGGTCGTGACATTCTGGTGGATCGAGGCTGGATCGCGGGTGATCGGGATCGAAGTAAGCTGCCCGAAGTGGCGTTTCCCCAGGGAACGGTGAGGGTTCACGGCGAGTTATATCGCGGTGTTGGCAAGCAGTACAGTCTGGGTGAAGAAGCCTCAGGGGAATGGCCGAGGCGCCAGCAGTGGTTGGAACTCGAGGATGCGGTAGCAGAGTTTCCGTCTTTGCTGCCAAGTATATTGCGCCTGGATGAGCGCAGTCCCGCCGCGTTGCGGGTACAGCGAATTGTGGTGAATGTAACCCCGCAAAAGCACACGGGATACGCGGTGCAGTGGTTTGCGATGGCGTTTGTGCTGTCGATTATTTTCTTCCTGCGCAACAGCAATATTGCTGCGGTAGTGCGGGGCAGGTCGCAGGATTAAGTGCTGCCACCTTGCCGGGTGAGCACGGTGGTTGCGAACGTATTTAGTGAGAGCAAAGTTATGACAGGCGAAGCGGTGAGCAGCCAGAGCAAAAGTAAGAAACAGCTGACAATTATTTTGGCTATTCCCATCGTCGTTGTGGCGTTGTCCAGTCTGGTATTTGTATTGGTACAAAAGCAGATACTGGTGCTGGGTACCGTCAATATCGGAACCTTGATTCATCCCCCGGTCCAATGGGGGGATCTGCATCCCACGCGGGTCGATGGCAGCGAGTTTGAGTTTAATCGTGCCGACTCTACCTGGCTTTATGCGGTCGTCGGCGGCAGCACCTGCACGGGCGAATGCGAGAGAATGCTCTACCTCACTCGCCAGACCCACACCGCATTAGGGAAAAAAATGGGCCGGGTGGCGCGGGTGTACATTGCGGTTGATGGCCCGGTTTCCACTGAATTGCGGCAATTCCTGCAGGCGGAACACAGCGATATCACAGTGCTGAATATTGATCGAAACCGCTTTGTCGGTGCGATGGGCGGGCTGGCTATCGATCCGATGGATCGCCGCAGCTTTTACGTCGTAGACCCCCTGGGCTGGGCCATGATGTATTACCAGGCGCAGGATACCCGCCTGGAGACTTTGACTGCCCTGGGTAAAGACATCCTCAAGGACATGAGGCGTCTGCTGCGCTGAGCGAACCAGCCGGGACCAACGAATTTTGATTTTTTGGATGTAGTGCTATGAGTTTTTTTAATTCACCGGAGCAGCGCAAGCCCAGCTTTCGCCTGGCCCTTGTTGCCTGCCTGGTTGCGGTAATTGTACTGGGTATGGGCGTGTTTACGCGTCTGGCAGATGCCGGCCTGGGTTGTCCCGACTGGCCGACCTGCTATGGTCATGTGCTGTGGCCCAACGAGGCCCATGAGGTGGAGCGAGCCAACGCCGCCTACCCCGATTCTCCCGTTGAGCATGATAAAACCTGGCCGGAGATGATCCACCGCTACCTGGCCAGCAGTCTTGGTTTGTTTACAATCGCCCTGCTGTTTTTCGCTATCAAAAATCAGGGCGCAGAACCGCAGAAAGGCCGCCAGCCACTGAAACTGCCGGTGTTCCTGTTTGCCTTTATTATTCTCCAGGGCCTGTTTGGTATGTGGACGGTGACCCTGAAGCTGTGGCCGCAGGTGGTGACGTCGCATCTCTTGGGTGGCTTTACGACTATCTCGTTGCTCTGGCTGTTGACCCTGCGACTGAATAACCGACGTTGGCAGCTGCCCGCAATCAACGAAGGAAAAGTTGCCGCGTTGAAGCCCTTTGCCCTGCTTGGTTTGTTGATTGTGATTGTGCAGATTGCACTGGGTGGTTGGACGACCTCCAATTATGCCGACATTGCCTGCCCGGATTTTCCCCAGTGTCAGGGCGCCTGGCTGCCGCCGATGAATTTTGCAGAAGGTTTTAATATCGGTCAGCACATCGGCCCCAATTACCTCGGTGGCACCATGGACAATGCTGCGCGGGTTGCCATTCACGTTACCCACAGAATTGGTGCGCTGGTGACGGCGGCCTATTTGATCTTTCTGTTTTTCCGCTTGCGCGGCTTAGCCAGTTCCGAAGCGCGCGGCCTGTCAGCGGCCTTGATGGTGATTCTGGTAGCCCAAATCTGCCTGGGGATCAGCAATGTAATTTTTCATTTTCCGATCGCGGTTGCCGTGGCCCACAATCTGGTCGGTGCGACGTTACTGTTGTGTCTGGTGACGATTAATTACTACGTCAATACGGCGGAGATTCATCGCGGTGGAGTGGTTCGATGACAGCGATAGCACAACAGGCAAAGGTTAGCTGGCGGGACTACTACGAGCTGTGTAAGCCCAATGTGGTCTTTTTGATGCTGCTTACTTCGGTGATCGGCATGTTTATGGCGGTGCCGGGGATGGTGCCGCTGGACGTGTTAATTCTCGGCAATCTGGGAATCGGCCTGAGCGCCGCGTCGGCCGCCGCCGTCAATCACTTGGTTGACCGGCGCATTGACTTGATCATGGCGCGCACCCACGACCGCCCCATCGCCCAGGGCCGCCTCACAACTTTAAACGCTGGCATCTTTGCCGCAGTGCTCGGGGCTGCTGGCATGGCGATTCTGTTTATCTGGATCAACGCCCTCACCGCCTGGCTGACTCTGGCCTCGTTGTTGGGGTATGCCGTGGTATACACTCTGTACCTGAAACGTGCGACCCCGCAGAATATTGTAATTGGCGGAATTGCGGGCGCCGCGCCACCGCTGCTCGGTTGGACCGCGGTAACCGGTGAGATTCATGGCCATGCCCTGCTGTTGGTGTTGATTATTTTTGTGTGGACGCCGCCGCACTTCTGGGCGCTGGCGATCCACCGCCGCGACGACTATGCCAAGGTGGACATTCCCATGCTGCCCGTGACTCACGGGATCACCTACACCAAGCTGCATACCTTGCTGTACACCATTCTGCTGTTTGTTGTGACTCTGCTGCCGTTTGCCACAGGGATGAGTGGTTCGCTCTACTTGCTGGGTGCGGTGTGCCTGGGTGCGGGATTCTTGTACTGGGCGGTGGTGCTCATGCGGGGCAATAATCCCAAGGCGCCGATGGCGACGTTCGCGTATTCGATCATCTATTTGATGGCGTTGTTTATCGTCATGTTGTTGGACCACTATATGCTGCCAGCCATCGAAATTTATGAGGTAAGCCGATGAGCAACAAAGAATCGACAGAAAACTCCGCGACAATTGGTGCGGTGGGTGAAGGCCTTGCGAAGCGTCAGCGCGGTATCCGGCTTACCGTAATTTCCGTGCTCGCTGTGGCCAGTTTGCTGGTGGGCGGTTTCTTCTACTCCTTTACCAAGGCCCGGGTAATGAGTGTGGAAGAGTTGCGGGCAGAGGGCGCCTTTCTCTATGAAAATCCGCGCCTGTTGCCAAAGTTTGATCTTGTCGATGACCGCGGTGGCGCATTGACGCCGAGCAGCTTCACCGGTCAGTGGAGTCTGGTGTTTTTTGGCTATACCTATTGCCCCGATGTTTGCCCGACTACCCTGGCGCAATTGAAAACCTTTTATCAGGAGTTGGATCCGGCAGTGCAGGCGGATACCCAGATCTGGCTGGCGACGGTCGATCCTGCACGAGATACGCCCGAGCAGCTACACGCCTATCTCGAGTTTTTCCACCCGGCGTTTCGTGGCGTTACCGGTGATTTCCTCGAGATTCACCGCCTCGCAACAGCGCTGAATATTCCTTTCGCCAAGGTGCCGGGTGGCGGCGAAAATTACTTGGTTGAACACAGTGCTAATGTTGCCTTGATTAACCCAAAGGGTCACTCCGTCGGCTTTTTTAAAGCGCCATTGGAAATCGGCAAGCTCACCCGTACCTATCTGGCTACCCGGGCACATTTTCAATAGCCCTGGCGAAACCCCGGGCGCAACTGGCTGAGTAAATAAAACAGTGTTGCGCACAGGACGATACTGGGGCCCGCTGGCGTGTCCCAGTACCAGGCCGAGCCCAGGCCCATCAGCACCGCAGCGCCACCACAGAGCATAGCGAGTAACGCGCTTTGCTCGGGGCTGCGAGCCAGGCGTCCCGCTGTTGATGCCGGTATGATCAGCATCGCGGTGATTAACAATACCCCCACGACTTTCATTGCAACGGCGACGGTGGCGGCGATCATCAGCATCATCATTAATCGCAGCATTGCCACGGGGTGGCCTTCAACGGCGGCGAGTTCTGCATGCGCGGCGATCGCGACCAGCCCTCCCCAGAACCGCCACAGCAGTAAAAGAATCACTGCATCGACTCCGAGCAGCAAGTAGAGATCTTCTTGCATGACGGCAAGCAGGTCGCCAAACAAAAAAGCGCTGAGGTCGACCCGCGCACCTTCCAGTTGTGACAGGCATACCAGGCCGAGGGCCAGGCTGCTGTGGGAGAGAATGCCAAGCAGGCTGTCGAGGCTGCTGCCCTTGCGCCACAGTTGCAGGAGGAACAGTACCCCGGCGATGGCGAGACTGGTGATTAACACGGCGAGATCGAGATTGACCTGCAGCAAAAAGCCGATTGCCAATCCCAGCAGCGCTGAATGTGCAAGGGTGTCGCCAAAGAAGGCGATACCCTGCCAGGTGACCAGTGCGCCCAGGGGGCCGCAGATCAGTGCTAACAGTAGCCCGGCGATGGCGGCATAGACAAGAACATCAATCATGGTTGTGGCTGCACTCTACTTCGCCGTGCATATTGTGGCGGTGGTCGTGGTCGTGGTGGTACAGGGCTACGGCTTCGGCGTAGCGGCGTCCAAACAGTTGCAGGTAGGCCGGGTCGTTGCTGACCTGTTCCGGGTGGCCATGGCAGCAGACGTGCTTATTAAGGCAGATAACGGTGTCGGTTTTTTCCATTACCAGGTGCAGGTCGTGGGAGACCATGAGTACCGCGCAATTTAGTTTGTCGCGCAGCGTGCCGATTAATTCGTAGAGTTCGGTCTGGCCGGTGATGTCGACGCCCTGGGCGGGTTCGTCCAATACCAGCAACTGGGGATTGGCCAGCAGCGCCCGAGACAGCAATACACGCTGTGTTTCGCCGCCGGAAATGTCCTGCATCGGTTGCGCAGCAAGGTGTTTGACGCCGGTGAGTGCTAAGGCTTCGGTGATATTCGCGCCGCTACTGCTGCGCCGGGCCATTTGTAAAAAGCGTGCTACGCTAACCGGCATTAACGGATTGAGGTCGAGCTTCTGGGGCATATAGCCGATGCGCAGTTGCGGGCGCCGTTGAACGCGGCCGCTGTCGGCGTTTTGCAGTCCCAATGCAACGCGCAGCAAAGTGCTTTTGCCGGCGCCATTTGGGCCGATAATCGTGACAATTTCCCTGGGGTGTATGTTCAGATCAATATTGTTGAGCAAGACTTGCTGGCCGTGCCGGACATGGATGCCGGACAGGCTGAGAATGAGATTGTTGTCAGACATCATCCCGCCTCCTGACAGCGAGCGCAAAGTCCGGAGACTTCGACGAACTGGGATTCCAGCGTAAACTCCGCTTTACGGGCTGCGTCAGATATGGCCTGATTGATTTTTGCGGAGGTCAGTTCAATGGTTTCCTGGCACTGGCGGCAGATAAGAAACTGGCCGCGGTGACCGTTGCCGGGGTCGCAGCAGCCGATAAAGGCGTTGAGCGAGGCGATGCGGTGGATTAGGTCGTTTTCGAGCAAGAAATCCAGCGCGCGATATACCGTGGGCGGCGCCGGGCGACGCGAAGATTGTTTCGCCAATTCTTCGAGAATGGTATAGGCTCCGACCGGCTTGTGGCTTCGCCAAACGCAGGCCAGTACCTGCTCCCGAATTGGGGTCAGTTTTTGCTGGCGAGTGGCGCACACCGTCCGAGCCTGATTGAGGGCATCGTCGATGCACTGCTGGTGATTGTGGGGTGCGTTTGGAGAGTGCATGCTTTCACTAATGAATAGATAGAATGTTATAATATTGCATTATTGGATGCTTTGAAATGGGGTTGAGTTCTTGAGAGCGCTGCTATTATTGCTTTTGATTGGGTTTGTGCCGTTGGCGGGTGCCGAGCAGCGTCTTAAAGTGGTGGCGAGCATCATGCCTCTTAGTCTGATCGTGAAGGATATCGGCGGCGACGCTGTAGACACAGAGCTGTTGTTGCCGGCCAGCGTGTCTCCCCACGATTACCAGTTGCGCCCGTCTGATATCAAGCGCCTGCTGGCGTCTGATATTTTCTTTTGGGTGGGGCCAGGGCTGGAGCAGGGGCTCGAAAAAGCATCCCGCCGCCATCGTTACGGCGTCGCGCTGTTTCCCGATATCAAAATGGGTGACGACCCCCATGTTTGGCTCGATTTGCCGATGGTGCAGGAGGTGGCGCGCCATGTTGCAGCTACCCTCTCGCGGCGGCTGCCGACCCGGGGGGCCTATTTTCATGCCAATGCGGCGCGTTTCATCTCAGAGTTGCGGCAGTACGATAATGCCCTGCTTGAGCGGCTAAAGCATACGCCGCGCGTCTCCTACTTGTTGGTGCACGACGGGTTCTCCCGTTTCGAGGCGCATTATGAGCTGGGGCCGGGTGAAATTGTGATGAAGTCCGAGGGGCAGCCGCCAGGGGCACGGCATATTGCTGAGCTGCGGGAGCAGTTGCTGGCGGGTCGGTATCGTTGTGTGTTCCGCGAACCCCAGTACTCGGTGGCGCTGCTGGATGCCCTGCTTAACGAGGTTGATGTGCCGGTCATCGAGCTCGACCTGTTGGGACTGAGGCTCACTGAGGGCGATGATTTTTTGCAGTTGTACCGCAGTTTGGGGGAAGCGTACTTGCAGTGTGCTGCGAGGGCTTAAAAAAATACAGGGCCGGCGGCGAAGCCGGCCTGAGTCTTAATTGCGAGCGATAAACTGCTTGTCGAAGGGTGTTTCAATTTCGACGCTGAGTTGAGCTGAAACCACATCCAAGGTCTTTTCCAAGACGCGTTTGGTCTCTTGTTTCGAGGCGAGTGCCTCTGTCTCTGTTGCCTCGACGGCAACGTTATTACTCGCTTGGCTATTGTTGTATGCCACTACCAGCGACTGATTCGTACCGGATACAGGCTCGACGGCAGCCGCCAGGGTACTGGCAACCAATAACAGGATTGCGCTGGTAACTTGTTTCATTTCTCTATCTCCTAAAATTGGCTCTGGCGGGTCGCTTTGAGCCCACAAAGTGAGTTTGTCACCTTGTGTTACGTAAGGTAACACTAGCTGATCAAAAATTAACCTTAAATTTGTGTAATTCTCTGTTAATGAAGGTGTTATGTGGGTTACGTATTGGTACGGATATATTCGTATCGGTAACACTTTTGCGGTAGCGGGATCTGGAAGGCTGTGCTAGCCGAAAGCGTGGAGCGGTTGTGCTTGGCGGTCGTGTTACACTCTCGCAAAAATCTCAATGCTGCCCACAGGTAATACAACCCCATGTCTGATCCCAAGCCGCTGGTTCTTGTCGACGGTTCTTCTTATCTTTACCGCGCCTTTCATGCCATGTTCAAAGCTGATCTGCGCAACTCTGCGGGCCAGCCGACAGGCGCTGTGCGAGGCGTCATTGCCATGTTGCGGCGTCTTCAGAAGGACTATCCTGACAGCGCCATTGCGGTGGTGTTTGATGCCAAGGGTAAAACCTTTCGGGACGAGATGTTTGACCAGTACAAAGCTCAGCGCCCTCCCATGCCGGATGATCTGCGTGCGCAGATTCAGCCGATTAACGACATTATCGACGCGATGGGTTTGCCTCGTTTAGTGATTGAGGGCGTAGAGGCCGACGACGTGATCGGCACTCTTGCCGCGCAGGCGGGGAGTGATCAGCCGGTGGTGGTGTCGACGGGTGACAAGGATATGGCGCAGTTGGTGAATGCTCACGTCACCCTCGTAAATACCATGACCGAAACCGTGTTGGACGAAGCGGGTGTGGAAGAAAAGTTTGGGTTGCCGCCCCGGCTGATCATCGACTACCTCGCGCTGATGGGTGATAAGGTCGACAACATTCCTGGTGTGCCTGGTGTGGGCGAGAAAACCGCGCTCGCGTTGCTGCAAGGGTTGGGAAGCCTGGACGAGATTTATGCCAACCTGGATAAGGTGGCTGAACTCGATGTCCGTGGCGCGAAAAGTCTTGGCAAAAAGCTGGAAGAAAACCGGGAGATGGCTGAGCTGTCTTACAAGCTCGCCACCATCAAATGCGACGTGGCGCTGGACCTGGATCTCACGGCGCTCAAGCCTACCCCTCCCGACAATGAGCGGCTTCTGGCCTTGTATCAGGAAATGGAATTCAAGTCCTGGATTGAGGAGCTGAATGCCGGAGTTGACGGCGCCGGTTCAGCCACTTGCGCCAGATGCGCTCCACGCCGATGACGAGCTTCCTCAAACTGTGAGTATTCCCGTTCACCGCGAAGTAATTGAAGTGGCCTCTCAGGCTTCTGCCGAGCGCGGCCGCTTGCTCC
>JBFEVY010000413.1:0-2230 GCA_041546665.1 Spongiibacteraceae bacterium
ATTCTCATCAAGTATTGGATTGGTGTTGTTAATGTGGATCAGAATCTTGCGCTGATCCTTAAAGCGCCGCAGCAGTTTGATCATGCCGTCGTCGCCGGATTGGGGCAGATGCCCCATTTCATTGGCCAGTGCAGTACCGACACCCGCAGAAATCATTTCGTCCTGCCGCCAAAAAGTGCCATCCACCATCAGGCAGTCGCTGCGCAGCATGTACTCGACAACCAGATCATCAATATGACCAAGCCCCGGCGCGTAAAACACACTGGCCGAACTTTCGGTGTCTTCAATAAACAAACCAATATTATCTCCCTGGTGCGGATTATTCCGGTGGGGAGAATACGGCGGCGCCTTGCCCTGCAAAGGCACAGCGGTGATTTTCAATGAATCAAAGCCCCGCAATATCTGCGCACTACCGTCGGTAGGCAGCTCCTGAAAATTGATGCCGCCGTTCCAACTTTCCAGCATTTTAAAAATGGGGAATCCGCTGGTCAGGTCGCCATACACCATATCGGTGGCGTATACATCAAACGGGCAACCCTCGCGAAGCGTGAGTAAGCCGGTGCAATGATCAATCTGGCTGTCCACCAGAATCACCGCCCCAATACCGGTGTCGCGCAGGCCGCGCCGAGGTTGAATCAAATCGAAGGATTCGAGTTGCGCGCGGATATCTGGAGAGGCATTGATCAAAATCCAGTTTTCGTCATCCACGCTCACCGCAATAGACGACTGACTGCGCGCCGTCGCTTGAACGCGCCCGCTTCTAAAACCATGACAGTTTCGACAATTGCAGTTCCACTGGGGAAACCCACCACCGGCTGCCGAACCGAGTACGCGAATTCTCATAGATTGTCTTCTCGACCTTTATCCCAAACCAGCAACTATTTACGCTCGCGTCCAAGCGAGCTTTCAGCATGTACGCAAGGCGTCACGAAGACGCCTGAATTGAAGCGCATTGCGGCTCAACGGTTGTAGAAATACATGGTGACTTCAAAGCCCAGGCGCAGTTCTTCGTAAGCAGGTTTAGTCCACATAGCAAGTTCCTCTCTATTCGCACTATTCAAGTTTTGTGTCATACAGGGTTGCTCTAATTAGCGATGTAACTAAAGACCCCTGTCAGAAAATACTACGCAGACACCCGTT
Organism: Spongiibacteraceae bacterium; assembly: GCA_041546665.1. Lineage (GTDB taxonomy): Bacteria > Pseudomonadota > Gammaproteobacteria > Pseudomonadales > Spongiibacteraceae > Spongiibacter. Next base: position 1,141 of record JBFEVY010000413.1, read on the forward strand.
ACTCAGGAACTGTACTTTGGGACTAGATTGCCCGGAAAAACGAGCGACAAAAGTTGAGGTATAAAGACGACACAGTGCCGATAGAAACAAAAAACGCCGCTATAAGCGGCGTAAAATCAACATCCTAGGAGATGCTGCAATATGCCGCGACCAACCTTGGTTGCACACGGCGTCCCAAACTGGATTAGAAGAATCCGAGCGGATTACTGCTGTAACTCACCAGCAGATTCTTGGTCTGTTGATAGTGATCCAGCATCATCTTGTGTGTTTCACGGCCGATGCCGGATTTTTTGTAGCCACCAAAGGCCGCATGAGCCGGGTAGGCGTGATAGCAGTTGGTCCACACCCGGCCAGCCTCAATACCGCGCCCCATCCGATAAGCCAGATTGATATCACGAGTCCACACACCGGAGCCCAGGCCGTAACAGGTGTCGTTGGCGATCTCCAGCGCTTCTTGCTCGGTTTTAAAGGTTGTAATCCCCAGCGTAGGCCCGAAGATTTCTTCCTGGAAAATACGCATTTTGTTGTCACCTACCATCAAGGTTGGCTTCACGTAATAGCCGCCGGCCAGGTCGCCTTCAAGCATGTTGCGCTCGCCACCAATCAGAATTTTTGCCCCTTCATTGCGGCCAACATCCATGTAAGACAAAACCTTTTCCAGCTGTTCCAGGCTTGCCTGAGCACCAACCATGGTGTTTACATCAAGGGGGTTACCCTGAACGATCTTCGCAGCTCGCTCAAGCACGCGCTCCATGAAGTCATCGTAGATACTCTCGTGTACCAGCGCGCGTGACGGGCAAGTACATACTTCGCCCTGGTTGAAGAAGCCGAGCAGCAGGCCTTCCACGCATTTGCTGATGTAATCCTCCTCCTGATCCATGATGTCCTTGAAGTAGATATTGGGGGACTTACCGCCCAGCTCAACCGTAGAGGGAATAAGGTTGTTAGCGGCTGACTTCAAGATAAGCTCACCCACGGCAGTCGAGCCAGTGAACGCCAACTTGGCAATGCGCGTACTGTTCGCCAGGGCTGCACCGGCTTCCGCACCAAATCCGTTAATAATGTTAAGCACGCCCGCCGGCAACAAATC
>JBFEVY010000383.1:0-3006 GCA_041546665.1 Spongiibacteraceae bacterium
GCATTCGCCAGTTACATGCCCGCTTTGGCGATGCCGTGTGGCGTCAAGACGCCGAGGCCTTTGCCGATTGTTTTACCGAAGATGCAGAGTGGAAAATCGCAACTCTGCATTTCAAAAATCGCGCTGAGATTCAGGGGGCTTTCGGCAAGCTGATGGGGGCTTGCGCACAGGTCAGAATCATTCCCGGCATTCCTCTGCTAGAGGTGGGTGAGGGCAGCGCCAGCTCCCGCATGGATGTGACGGAATTTGCCCAGATGAAAGATGGCAGTTCGGCGATGACCCTGGGCGTGTATTTTGATCGCTACATAGAGTGTGAGGATGGTCGCTGGCGTTTCACGCATCGCCATTTCGGACTTCGTTATCGCGGCCCGGTCGATTTTTCCGCCGAGCTGGTCGACAGCCCCGACTACGGCGCGCCGCCAAATATGCCTGGCGCGGATGATCCCACCTTTACACGCCGGGTACTCTAATCGCCATTTTGAGCGAGCGGCGAAGCGCCGAGCGTGTCTTCGCCGTTTATGTCCTCGCGCGTTTTAGCTGTTTTCGACGGGGCGTATTTTCAATTGTGTTGCGGCGATCAGTCCTAGGGTGAGCAAGCCAATATAGCCGAGCAAGGCGTTCCCATAACTGCCTGTCATATCGAAGACCCGACCAAAGACCGGTGGTCCCAGTAGGGTAAAGGGCATAATCGCCAGGGTCATGGTGCCCATGATTTTGCCGATGCGTTGCGCGCCGTAAATATGCGCCAGGGTGACACTCCACAGTGGTGACGCGCCGCCCGAGAACAGTCCGACCACGCCACAGGCGATACCCAGCCAACTAAACTGACTCGCCGAGAACAAGCCGATAACGCCCGCGGCCACTCCCAACAGGGTGATGGCTAGCGCCAGGCGGTGGTCTACGCGGTCGGCGGTGGCGGCGATAAAGAGTTTTCCCCCGAAATTGGCCGCGGAAAATATCGAAATCAGAAATGCGCCCTCGCTCGGCTGAATCCCTTTCTCCCCAACCAGTTGCATCAGGTTACCGATAATGGAAATGGGGCCGCAAAACAGGCTACCCACCACCAGGCAGAGCAGCCAGAAATTGCGGTCGCCAAGCAGGGTGCGCAGTGACTCGGTTGCGGCTGCCGTTGCCGGGCCGGCCTTTGGCGCGCTGGGGCTAGGTTCATCCCTCGCGCCTGATCGGGGCGGCCAGTCGACAACCAGCCAGCGGATGGTGGGCAGGGTGATAAGGAGTATCACTGCGCTGAAGACCCGCATCGCCGTTCGCCAGTCCAGGCCATCAATCAGCTGCTGGAGCAGCGGCGGGAGTAGCAGGCCGCCGATGGCACTGCCGCTTGCGGCGAGCCCCATCGCCAGGCCCCGTTTTGTGGTGAACCAGCGGGCCAGCAGCGCGGAGGTGGCTATAGGGCCGAGGAGAACACTGGCAACCGACATGCCCGCGGCGTAGATCAGTACCACCTGAACCATATTGCCGGTCAGCGAGATCAATATAAATGCGGTGGATACGAGGGTCGCCCCGAGCATCATCATATTGCGCAGCGAGAAGCGGTCGATGGCCGAGCCGAGTGTCGGGCTGAGCAGCCCTGAAACCAGGGACGTCGCGGTCATGCCCAGCATCAGCACCATATTGCTGGGCGCAAACTCAAGCTTTAAGGGCGCGGTGACCACGCTGTAGGCGGTGAAGATACAGCCCGCGTTAATGGCCTGAACGAGCATGGCCACGGCGAGCTGCCACCAGCCCTGATAGATTCTGGACGCCAAAGACTTTCTCCTTTTTGCACCCCTTTATACGGCATCGCGCTGTTGGTGTGGGGAGCCTTCAGTATCGGTAACGGGCCAGGTTGATCGATATTTGACCAAATCGGGCGCGATTCTGTGTGTTCCCTTCGGCTATGGGGGCGTTACCAGCAGAGTAATAGACAACGCTGTTGATTTAAAATATGATAACTCGCTAGCCATAACAATAACTGACGATGCGTTTTTACGAGGTTGTATATGAAACTCGACTCCACACAGCTGCCGGCGCCGGAAGAAATTGATATTCCGGCGTTGAAGAAGAAATATCGCGAAGAGCGCGATAGGCGCATGCGTCCAGACGGCCTGAAGCAATACACCAAAATCAAAGAAGAATTCAAAGAGGAATACCTTCACGACCCGCACACGCCGGTAGTGGCGCGCGAAGCGATCTCGGAAGATCTGGACGTGGCGGTACTGGGTTCAGGTTGGTCGGGCCTGCTGGCCGCGTATCACCTCAAAAATGCCGGGGTGACGAATTTCCGCAATATTGATCACGGCGGGGACTGGGGTGGCGTGTGGTACTGGAACCGCTATCCCGGTATTCAGTGCGACAACGACGCCTATTGTTATCTGCCCCTGTTGGAAGAAACGGGTTTTATGCCGTCCAAGAAATACGCCGACGGCTTTGAGATCTACGACTACTTCAAACAGATCGTCAATCAATACGAACTGGGTGAGAACGCCCTGTTCCACACCTTGATCACCTCTCTGCGTTGGGATGAAGAGATCAAGCGCTGGCATGTGGGCACGAATCGGGGTGATGATATTCGCGCCCGCTTTGTGATCCTGGCAAACGGACTGCTGAACATTCCCAAGCTACCTAATATCCCCGGTATTCACGATTTTAAAGGCAAGATGTTTCACACCTCGCGCTGGGAGTACGACTACACGGGTGGGGAATATCGCAATCCGGTACTGGATAAACTTGGCGATAAAAAAGTTGCCATTATCGGAACCGGCGCAACCGCGATTCAGGCGATTCCGTATCTGGGTAAATACGCAAAGCAAACCTATGTTCTGCAACGCACCCCCTCGCCGGTGGATCAGCGCAACAACCTGCCGACCGACCCTGAGTGGGTGAAAACCCTCAAGCCGGGTTGGCAGCAGGCGCGTATTGATAATTTCCATCGCGGGGCAATGGAAGGCCGCTTCCTGCCCGACGAACAAGATCAAGTGCGCGATTTCTGGACTGAAATCAGCCGGCATA
>JBFEVY010000374.1:0-3161 GCA_041546665.1 Spongiibacteraceae bacterium
ACTGCCAAACATTGGGTACAGAGGCATTATGCAGGTAAGGTGCTGAAGCCCATACACCGTACAGCGGCGGGGCCAGTATCACCGGAGCGTTGTTCTCGGTCTGCGAAAAGTCTCCAAGGCCACAGTTAAGAAACGGCACATTATCCGAGCCTCTGGCGGGGGACCCATCGGGGTTGCGAAGGCTCTGCATCGCATCGGCATAGACCGGGTCGGTATTGATATATTCCGTGCTGATAAGATTTGCCGCTACTCCGGTTAGACCGGGGTCGACCAGAAAAGCAGGATCATTCGCAAAGCGGGGTGAATAGACGCCGTGGCAACTGGCGCAGGAGCCATTCCCGGGGTTTTGCGGCTCGGGTTCGGGGTTATTTAAGCCCTCCGCCCACAGGTTTTTGGAGTGGAACAGGATCGCCCCCTGCTCCGCCAGATCAGTATTAATCTGCCCCGGATACTCCGGCGCTTTCAACGACTCGGCCCACAATTGGAAGGCGTAAGACGCCTCATCAACCCACTCGGTTGTCGCCTCAATATCTCCCAATTGTGCCGGCAACAAGGGAGTGTAAGCCGCCATATCAATACGAGAAGAATCTACCGGCAGCACCGCGCCGTGAAATTTCTGTACCCGGTGTCCCATATTCCACCACGGTGGGCTTTTAATAACCCCGATGGCCTGGCTTAGTAAGATTTTGTCATTGGTGTACTCTTCAAACGTACCACCGTTAAAGGCGATAAAACCTACCTGGAACTGATCAATTGCCCCGGTTCCCCTATTGGGCGCCACCGTGACCAAGCCTGACAGAAGTCCGAAGGCCGGGTTTAGTCCCACTGCAGCAAAATCCCGAAATGTTACGGTAAAATCACCAATCGTGCCGCCGCCACCAAAGACTTCGTTCATGCCGGGTGCCCGATTACTGACTACCTGTCCGTCGTGGCAGAAAGAGCAAAGTTTTACGCCGATATTACCCGTCCAGGTGCCGTCGGGTTCGCGCAATTGGGTAAAGGCGACGGGTAATTGTCCGGAGCCGCCGTTGGTCTGATTCGGGTCCTCACCCGGCAGCGGGTAAGGATTGCGTTCGCTACCCAATACGCTGCCATAGCGCTGAGCAATCAGTTCATCAAAATTCTCTGGGCGTGCAGGCAAAGCCGGTCTCAGGATATAGCCCGACCAAGTCTGCCATAAGCGGTTATAGGCTTCCGCCGGAATGGTAAAAAAGGAACCGCCTTCCATCCAGGTAGTGGGATCGGTAAAGTCCATTGACTGGTAGCCGTTGGCGCTGAACATGTGGGCGGTTCCCGGCTGCCCCTGCCCTTTTGCAACCAGCTCTCCTTCACTGACCAAACTGCGGTACTCGCCGCAATTTGTGGGCCGCTGAATCTCATTGGTGTCGCAGCTGCGCCAGTCGATATTGAACACGACATTTCTGTTTCCGTTCACGCCAGGCTGCACCAGCTCACGCGGATCTGCCGGTAGCAAGGCGCTATCGGGTTGGTCTGCACAAAAATCAGCCCAAACATGGCTGCCGCGACTGGATCTCAGCAGCGGTAATTCAGCCACGGGATCGCCACCGTCGGATTGGAGACTACATGCGGTGGGATTCTCCCAACAATTCAACAGTGTGCGCATCGATTCATACACTGCACCACCTACCGGCCAGGGTTTGCCACCACTATGGGGTTCCGCAGGGTCAGCGGGCTCGCGTAGCAGTGGACTGGATTCTACGCCGCCACCCAATGCCTGCCAGGCGCTATAAAAATTGCTGTAGTCCTCTGCAGCATTATTGCTCAGCATCAACGCCCGACCGTCGGCAACATCGGCCACGCCACCTGGAATATGACAGGTCCGGCAAAAATCCGTTGAGCTACTAATATCCTGCTGGAAGAAGGTTTGTGGGTCGGTTGTGCTACCGCCGTTGTCATTGTCACCCGGCGTCACACCGTCGCCGGACTGCACTCCGCCACCCGAGGAACCGCCGCCACAGGCAACAAGAAACTGGGAAAATACAATCACACAAAGGTATCTACGGGCTGTTAGCATTATGGTCTCCGTGCTGAACTCAGCAATCCATTATTGGGTTCACTATTATTTTGCCTGCGCACCACCACCTAACAATTGGCGACATGCGCCACACTTTGTCCCCGCAACCGCCGCCGCGAAAAGCAGCTTTCATCGTGTTTAATTTTTAGCTTTGTGAAATTAATCCAGCACGTCATTTTCAGTTAAAGCGCGCCACGATCTTGCCTATTTCATATTTTCTGCGATCTGTTTCATTTATTACATGAACGCGCAGTGCCATTCTCCGCGCTGCTTTTTAGAAAAACTACGTTACGGAAATCACCTAAACCGCGATCTACCGTTTCAATGGTGTCTTAATAATATGGAGAAGACGACGATGCCTCACCGACCCCAGACTGGATGTAGCACCACATTCCGTCGCAACCTAGGCAAAAAAATTCTATCAACAGCTGTTTGTGCACTCGCGATACATGCCAATGCGTTTGTTTTTGACGACGACCCCAATGCCTTGCTCGGCAGTAGTCACGGCGGCACCTGGCAGTGGGATTACTGCCATTACAAGTCCGATGACACACCGGTTCCGCAAGATCCACGCACGCTGGTCACTCCGGGCGTAAACCAGGGCAAAGCCGTGCATTTCAATGCACACTGGGTGGAGTGCCATGTCGACCCTGAAGCGGTGCAGGAGCACGCCCACCCGGAAACCTGCGGCGAGCTTCGCGCCCAATTTGAGCGCGGTGAAGCGCTGATGGATACCGGTGGCGAAGGAGTAGCAGCGCTATTTGTCGGCACCAGCTACCACGACCCCGCATCCGGCTGGGGCGCCGCGACCTTTTCCGCACAACAGTACAATATGCTCTGGACCATATGGGGAGGCTACCTCAGCCGCCCGGCCAATTTCGATGAGCTGGTCACCAACCGCTACGGCTCAGGTATCTCGGAAGGCCGCAATCCCTACCCGCTTCCCGGCGAAGACCCCAATCAAACCGATGGCGGCAGTGGCCAGCTTCCGGAAATGTTTACCCAGCTCCGCGAACCTGACGGTTCCTGGAGTGGCCGGATCGGGGTGACCTGTCACGGCTGTCACAGCGGTGAAGTCGGCAGCAAAGACGACGCCCCGGACCTCGGCTTCCAGTTTGGCGGTTCC
>JBFEVY010000003.1:0-34857 GCA_041546665.1 Spongiibacteraceae bacterium
GCGCGGCCTTCAAACCCCGGCCGAATAACAATAGAATTTCAGTACACGCAGACAGGTATACATGGCAACACTGAACCCGACCAAGCCGCAACACAACGACACCGAGCAAAACATTGTTAAGAGTGAGGCAGGAACCATGACAAAATTCAGCGAGTGGGTCAGCTCCATCGCCGAAGCGGGCAGCGAGCTGCTGCCCCGCAAGAACCGCCAGGGCAAGAACGCCATCCTACCCAACCTTTGCCAGGAACTGATTTCCAGCAAGGGCGAGGCCATGGGCACCGCCATTGCTGATGAAGTGGTCAGATCCTATGTCGCCCTGTCAGAAGTTGGGCGCATCGAATTTTTTAATATGTTGATTCAGGACTACAGTCCCGACCCGCAAGAAATCATTCGCTGCGCGGAAGTGTACAAACAACGCTCTGACCGCTCTGCCTACAAAGCCCTGGCGCACGCTATGGAAGCCCCGCGGATGCACCTGTTCCGCAGCATTAATATGGCACCCAAAGGCACTGCCACCTTGGTACAAATGCGTCGCGATGTACTGAGCCTGACCTCGGAGTACCCCGAGTTCATCCCCATTGACGAAGACCTGAAACGACTTCTAACATCGTGGTTTAACCGCGGATTCCTCACCGTGGAAAAAATCAGCTGGCGCACCCCCGCCCACATACTAGAAAAACTGATCGAGTATGAGGCAGTACACGAAATGAGCGGCTGGGACGACCTGCGCCGCCGCCTGGCCGAAGATCGACGCTGCTTCGCCTTCTTCCATCCGGCGCTGGAAGATGAGCCACTTATTTTTGTGGAAGTGGCTCTGGTCAAAGGCATGGCTGACAACGTACAGGAATTGCTGGCCGACCCCAATGCGGACGCTGGCGACAAATCCGCCAAGGCCAATGGCGCCCGGTTTATCAAGTTTGGCAGCAATGACAGCGAAGACTTCGATACCGCCATTTTCTACAGTATCAGCAACTGCCAGGAAGGCCTGAAGGGAATCTCCTTCGGTAACTTTCTGATCAAACAGGTCGTGCTTGAGCTGCACCATGAATTTGAACAACTCAAACAATACGCCACACTGTCTCCGATCCCCGGTTTCCGCCGCTGGCTGAAGAGCGAGTTACAACAAACCCAAAGCAGCTTGATAAGCGCCGAAGAGCGCCAACTGCTGCAGATTCTGGACTCCCCGAAATGGACAGAAGACAGTAATAGCTGCAGCGCCCTGCAACCGCTGGTTACGCGACTTTGCGCCCACTACCTGGTAAACGTTAAAAAAGGCGAGACCCCACTCGACCCGGTTGCCCGCTTCCACCTGGGCAATGGCGCACAGGTCGCGCGCCTGAATTGGCTGGGAGATCGGTCGGAAAACGGGTTGCGGCAATCGGCGGGTATGCTGGTGAACTACGCCTATAACCCCAAATACGTTGAAAGCAATCACGAGGCATTTATCAACGAAGGCGAAATCGCTGTATCGCCAGAGGTACAGAAAATACTGGGAGCCAAACGCTAGGACTCAAAACACGAGCAGCGAAAACGACATAACAATAACATACAGGGAGAGTTCACCTTGAACCCGTCAGATACCGCGCTTACCGATCAGGTTGCCATTATCACCGGAGGCGGCGGCGGCATTGGTAGAGCCATCGCCCTGGCCTTTGCCGCGGCGGGCGCCGATATTGTTATTGTCGACATTGTGCCTGAACGCTGTGCAGAAACGGCTGAACGGATTGCCGAGCTGGGCCGCCAGGCACTGGCAATTCCCACCGATGTTTGCGATACCGCGCAACTGACAGCGACCATCGAACAGGCATTCCAGCATTTTGGGCGCATCGATATTCTGGTGAACAATGCCGGCGGGGTAAGTCCGAAGCCTTTTTTGGAGCAGTCCGAGCGCTCCTGGCGACGCCATATCGATATCAACTTTATCAGCATGTTAGCGGCCACCTCCGCCGCCGCACCCCACATTATCGCCGGCCAGCGCGGCGGCACCATTATCAATATCAGTAGCATCGAGGCCTCCCGCGCTGCGCCCAACTATGCGGTTTACGCCGCGTGCAAGGCGGGCATGTTGAACTTCACCCGCAGTCTGGCGCTGGAACTCGCCGAACACGGTATCCGCGTAAATGCCATTGCCCCGGACTACACCGTCACACCGGGGCTGCGCGGCAATATTAAAGGGCCGGTAGACCCGTCGAGCTGGTATCAGCCCAGCGCCGCGCAAACTGCGGCAACGGCGCGCCGCATTCCACTCGGGCGCACAGGTATCGATAGCGAGTGCGGCAATGTCGCCTTATTTCTCGCCTCGAAAATGAGTGACTATGTGACCGGCACAGTCATCCCGGTGGATGGCGGCAGCTGGGCGTCCAGCGGCTGGCTGCGCGATAAGGGTGGCAAATGGACTCTGGTAGGTGAGACCGAAGAATAGATAGAGGCTGACAAAAAGGCGCGCAAAAATAGTCAGCGCCCTTCATTCATAAAAAAACGGCGCGTCTGGTTTTCAGCGCGCCGTATTTGAAGGTAGAGTACCGAGCAAACGCCTAGTCGGAAAAATCGTAGCCTTCCAGCCACTCAGCAAACGCACGCACGAAACGGGCGGCATCCGCACCATTGATAACGCGATGATCATAGCTCAATGACAGCGGCAGCATTTGACGCAGCTCCGGCTGACCTTCCGCATTGGGCATAAAGCGGCTCTGTGTGCGGGTGATACCGAGAATGGCAACTTCCGGGGCATTGATAATCGGAGTGAAGCCTGTACCACCGATATGTCCCAGAGAAGATAGGGTAAAACAGCCACCGGACATTTCCGCCATAGACAGGCCTTTTGTCCGCGCCTTCTCGGCAACTTCAACAATCTCTGCGGAAATTTCATCCACACCTTTTTTATCACAATCCTTGATAACCGGAACCAGCAGCCCACTAGGCACATCAGCAGCAAAGCCGATGTGGTAGTAGTCTTTCTGGTACAACGACGCGCCGTCTGCACTCAGCGAACAATTGAACTGGGGGTACTGCTTTAACGTTGCTACGGCCGCTTTGACCAGCACCGGCAACAGGGTACGTTTTTTATCTGGATTCGCGGCATTCCACGCCTTGCGACGTTGCTCAAAGAGAGTGACATCCGCGTCGTCGTGATGCGTGACGTGGGGAATCATCGCCCAGTTGCGCGACATCGCGCGTCCTACATACTGCTGAATTTTGCCTACCGGCTTTTTCTCAACGGCGCCATAAACTGAAAAATCTTCTTCCGGCCATGGCATCATGGGGACGGCCTTATCACTCATTTATTATCTCCAGATTCAACAGCTCCGACATGCCTTCTTCCATTAGGAGTGCCGGGTAAATTCGCTGCGTCAGTAAATTATTTTGACTTGAGCATATTCCCTAGATCGGGAAAACCTTCTTTTCTAAACGTACCATTCAAATTGATACGCAGTATTTCATCAGTGTAACGCTTCGCCATCAGGTCACGTTCTTCTTCAGTTTGGGTCTGAGCACGCGCCCACACCGGCCACAGGAACACCCCGACTAGCATCAATACCGCATGAACTTCTGCATCGATACCAGGCATTGCCCGGTCCGACTCAACAAACTCATCAATATGACGTTTGAACATATTCCAGAACGGGTCGTTTGCGGGCTGGCTTGAACTCAGCACCTCGTACAACCAGACGCGACCAAATTCCGGGTTTTCCATTGCGAAACGGCAGAGCTTTTCGGTGACCAGGCGCGCACCGGATTCCACCGACGCATTACCTTCCATCTCCACGGAGCCAAATACTTCCTTACAAAGCATTTCACTCACCCAGGCCTTCGTCGCCTCCAGGAGCTTCTCCCGAGTCGGAAAGTGATGGTAAGCCGTACCCCGGTTAACCCCCGCTCGCTGGGCAACTTCTGATACACTAAGCCCCTCCGGTCCATCTTTGGCCAGCAACTTACCTGCTACTTCCAAAATAGCGTTGCGGGTACGTTCCGGATCCCGGCGGGTTCTCTTTACTGTTTTGGTGCTCGTGTCACTCAAAATTCGCCTCGAATATGCATATTAATAAACTTTAATAATGCAATATTATAGTCATATTACTCGACAATGTTGAACAATTATAAGCGTAATGTTACACAACTCGTTTCTGTGAGTTCGCAGCATTTCCCCTTTAAGTCACCTTCAAGTCGCTAAGTTTCGTAGCAATTAGGTGAACCCAAGTAGCCCACCCAAGCCAGAAACTGATACCGCAGATCCCGGTTACACACGCTCGATGATTATTGCTGGCGCCATACCACCCGCCGCACACATTGTGATCAGACCGCGTTTCAGGTTGCGCCGCTCCAGTTCGTCGAGCACTGTGCCAATCAGAACGGCTCCCGTTGCACCGATGGGATGCCCGAGGGCAATCGCACCACCGTTTACATTGATTTTCTCGCGGTCGATATCCATATCCCGAATAAACTTCTCAACGACCACCGCAAAGGCCTCATTGACCTCCCAGAGATCGATGTCGTCCTTGGTCAACCCTGCTTTCGCCAGCACCTTCTTCGCTGCGGGCACCGGCGCGTTCAGCATCAACGTGGGGTCATCGCCCATATTGGCGCAGGCAACGACGCGTGCGCGGGCCTTCAAACCGTGCTTTTCAGCGTACTCAGGTGAGGCCATCAACAGGGCTGCGGCGCCATCGACCACACCAGAGGAATTCCCTGCGTGATGGAAGTTCTTGATATCGACATCGGGATAGCGTTTGTTGATCAGCTGACGGAAGGTCAAGCCGCCCTCTTCCATAGCGAAATCCGCTAATTTCGCAAAGCTGGGCTCGAGGGCCGCGAGATTTTCCGCTGTGGTGCTTGGGCGCGGGTATTCATCCTTAGCCAGCACAACATTGCCGTCATCATCGAGCACCGGCACGATGGATTTGTCGAAATAGCCTTCATTAATCGCCTTGGCTGCTCGCTGCTGACTAAGCAGCGCCAAGGCGTCGAGTTCCTCGCGGGTGATCCCTTCCATTGTGGCAATCGCATCAGCACAAAGCCCCTGATTAGACTGCGGATGTTTTTCCTGCAAGCGCGGATTGCCGGTCCCCATGCCCATCGGCTTAAAGCCTGCGGCCATTTCCTTTTGTCCCTGCGCGGTAATCTGCGACATCATTTCTGTGCCACCGGCAACAATCAGGTCTTCCATACCGGAAATCAGCTGACCTGCTGCGAAGTTAACCGCAGTCAAGCCGCTGCCGCAGAAACGATCCAGGGTGACACCACTGGCACGGATATCAAATCCAGCATCGAGCGCCGCCATACGCCCCATATCCCCACCCTGCAAGCCTTTCTGGGCGCTGGTACCCCAAATAACATCGTCTACATCTGCCGTGTTGAGGTTATTTCTGTCTTTCAAGGCTTTCATTACCGTTGCGGCCAAGTACTGCGGATGCAAACTGGTCAATGCGCCCTTACCAGGCTTCCCGATTCCCCGCGGCGTGCGAACCGCATCAATGATCAACGCTTCAGACATGACATACCCTCTTATTAAAGTCGTGCCACTCCGGGCACCGGGGCTCGCTCTCTTGGAGCAAGGAGTTATTGCACGACACTGTTGTATAATTTTAGCTACTTTACACTAAAATGACGAATTGATACACCGTCTGCTATTATTCGAATCGACCAAAATTGTGGACAAAAAAGTAGTCAATGCCATCACCAACACGCAGCACCCCGAAACCCGATAGCGCTGTCGACGACGCCGAACCCAAACAACGCAGGAAGTACAACAGCCTGCTTAGAAAACAACAAAGCGCGGAAACCCGGGATCGCATTATTACCGCCGGCTCAGAACTGGTGCATAACTTCACCAGCTGGGATTGGACCAATTTAACGGCCCGCGCAGTGGGCGAGCGCGCCGGCGTCAGTGAGCGCACCGTGCACCGGTATTTTTCTACTGAGCGCAAACTCCGCGACGCGGTTTTACAACGCATCGTCGAGGAGTCCGGTGTCGACCTGAGCTCCCTGTCCCTGGGCGAGTTCAAAGGTACGGTGGAACAATTGTTCTCGTTCCTGCCGTCATTTGCCACGGAACCCACCACCATCAACACCAGCGACCCATCCCTGGAGTCCATCGACAAACTGCGTCGCGACGCCCTTTTAAAAGCGGTTGCCGACGCCACACCGGATTGGTCCGATAACAACCGGGAAACCGCCGCCGCAGTGCTGGACATGTTCTGGAATATGCCACCCTTTGAACGCCTGACGCTGGCCTGGGGCTTTGAACCCGAGCGCGCAGTCAGCACCATCACCTGGATGGTTGGCCTGGTTCAGGACGCAATCAAGGAGAACCGGCTCCCGGAACCAAATAGCTGATTTTCAGCGCAAGCCACAAAAAAAGGGGAGCAATTGCTCCCCTTTTTATTTACGCCTGCAATCCGTCGACTTACGCTTGTTTCTTGGCCGTGAACGGGAATTTACCCATAAAACCGGCTTTGATTTTGCCAGTCATTTCGTCACCAGCAACCGTTCCGGTAAATTCCGTGGTCATTTGCATCGGCTTGGAAACTTTGTTCTTCCAGAAAAAGGTATCACCGTCGAGGGAGATATCCGTCGCTGGTGAGGTAGTGCCCTCGCCGGTCTGAGATCCGCTAAACTCGCCGTTATCCAGACTTACAACCAGAGTACTGTCTACACCGCCGGTCGGACCTTTCACAGTCACGACCCACTCACCAACCATTGCTTCCTTTGTTACTTCAGCCATTTCAATCTCCTCATTAATGTTATTGAATATATGTTTACCGGCGTTTCCAACAAGCTGAACTGCGCACTTTTCTAATCGCTCCCCGCAACAACGCGAACGCGCTATTAATGCCTGTCGTGCAATCACAAAAACTCACTTCCACCCACACCGAGAGCGGCGAACCTGAATAGTTATTCGGGGAAATTGTCCTTGTGAGAACGCGAGTTACTCGGCCAGCTTAGCGAGCTCAACTTCGACTTTTTTCAAGGTCTCATCCGTTAGCTCACCGTGCTCGTCATGTGCCTGAATAAAAGTCAAAGTAAACATTCTGGCCATATTAAAACGACTGTCGGCGAGGGTCTTAGGCAGGTATTTTTCTAGAATCGCGCGTGCGGCAGGGTCGTCCATCAACGTTCCAATTCGCGTTTCGCGTACGGTATAAGGACCTGCCATTACACCCGCGCTAAACCACGCTACAAACAAAGCAAAACCCAACACCCATTTACGCATAAGCCGTTGCTCGACACCTACATTCATATATGAACCACAATGTTTCACAAGAGTATAGACATGTACGGCATTTATGTCATCATTCTGCCATGAATTTTTCGTGGCAATAGTTGACCACCAAATACAAAACGGCAATGCAGGGACTGACAGAGAGCGGCCTGGAGCCATTAATAACAACAAGGAATCAACCATGTCAGAACCCACCGGCTCAACACCTGGCAGCGCGCTCCCCTACCCCGCGCCCGGCGTCGCCTGGTATGCCACCATCATCTTGGCGGCACTGTATTGGCTGTCGATACTAGACCGTTTCATTATTTCCCTGCTAGTGGATCCAATAAAGCGGGATATGGGGATTAGCGATGTACAGTTTGGAATGCTGCACGGCATTGCCTTCGCAGTGACTTTTTCACTGTTTGGCCTGATCGCCGGAGCACTCGCCGACCGCCTGAACCGGCGATGGATTATTTTTGCCAGTGTCTCCATCTGGTCATTTGCCACCGCGGCCTGCGGACTGGCACAAAACTTCATCCACCTGATGTTGGCCCGCGTAGGGGTCGGTGCAGGCGAAGCCGGCCTCAACCCCAGCGCCTCGTCGATGATTACTGATCTGTTTCCCAGAGAACGCCTGACATCGGCAATGGCGGTCTACACCATCGGCGCGACAATCGGCTCGGGTACGGCCTATTTATTTGGCGGCCTGATCGTCGATATGGTCTCCAGGCATGCCTTTTTCAGTTTGCCTTTTTTCGGCGAAATTCCCTCCTGGCAGGCGGTGTTTTTTATCATTGGCGTGCCCGGTGTGTTGGCGTCATTCGTTATTTTCACCCTGCCGGAACCGGCGCGTAGAGATCGCAAAACTGCCGATCAGCACACCCCGTTTTGGAAGAGTATTATTGGAGCTTACCAAAAGCTCTGGAATTTCATTCGCACACAGTGGCGTTTTTTCGCCTTTCACTACAGCGGCTTTACCTTGGCCTCGGTTGTGATGGGCGGTTGCGGCATCTGGTATCCTGCACATATGGCTCGGGAGTTCGGCTGGAGCGCCGGAGAGATAGGCATGGGGCTCGGCCTGACGCTTGTGGCAGCAGGGATATCAGGCAAACTGCTGTGTGGCTTTGTGGTCGATGCCATGTACCGGCGCGGTTACCGTGACGCCCAATTACGCTGGTACGCCAGCTGCCTATTGCTAGCCGCGCCGGTAGGGATATTCGCCACCCTGGCAGACTCGCCAGCCGTTTTTCTCGGCGGTGTAGGGCTATTTCTATTATTACTGGCGCCCTTGCCCGCCTGCTACAGCACTGCACTAAATCTTGTCACGCCAAACGAATTGCGCGGCACAGGTATAGCGTTTTTTTCAGGAACTGCGGGACTTTTCGGCATCGCCACCGGCCCCATTATAATCGCTGCTTTTGCCGAGAAGGTCTTCACCGGAGACTCTACCGTTGGCCTCGGCATGGCCGCCACCATAGCGATCTGTAGCCCTCTCGCAGCGTTATTGCTGGCGCTGGGATGCAAGCCCATGCGTCAAGCAATGACGGCAATGGAAAACGATCAGACCTGTTAGCGAAACGACGTAAAAATGCGCCTCTCTTCCTGCAACGAGCGATAGCGTTATAAGGCTTCTGCCGTTGCTACACCGCTCCCTCTCGCTGCTTTGGACTACTGCTTATACGATTTTTCAGGCACAAAAAAGGGGAGCCGAAGCTCCCCATTTTATTTTACTGGATTGATCAGCTTGCCTTCTGAGCGTGATGCGCAAACATCTTCATCAGGTCACCAGAGACAACCCGGCGCGGTGTTTCACCTTCAGCCAGAGGGGTAGCAGAGCCACCCATGGATTTTTGCGTAGTATCAACACCATCTGCCGCCGCTTTAGCACGCAGTGCGCCAACGGTCACTTCCTCGCGCTTGAAGTGAGAGAACAGGTCAAAGTTGAAAAACCGCATTGCGTTGAGGTTAGTCACTTTTTCGATCTGCTCATCAGTCAGGTGCTTAACACTGTCCCACAGGTACTCGGGCACTTCGGGCCACAGGGTGTCTGAGTGTGGGTAGTCACACTCGTAAGCCACCATGTCTTCGTTCAGCGCGTCGAGGTTCTTCAGACCAAAGGCATCATCAATGAAGCAGCTCATGAAATGCTGTTTGAAGATATCACTGGGCTTCTTGCCGCCAAAACTAGAGTGAGTCCAAGCCTTGTGACGGGCGTGACTGAAATCGGCACGTTCCATGAAGTAAGGAATCCAACCGATACCCGACTCAGACAGCGCGATTTTAAGGTCGGGGTATTCCAGCAGTGCATCGAGATTCAACCAGTCAGCCGCACCAGTGGACACCGACATTGGCATAGTGGTGATCCACGCTTCGATTGGCGACTCCATGGACGCGTGTGGTGCAGGATGGCCTGCGCCGATGTGCAGACAGGTTACTATGTTGTGATCAGCAAGCGCTTTCCACATGGGTTTCCAGTACTCGTTGTGAATGCTGGGCAGGCCCTGGCTGGTGGGCGCTTCGTTCATAGAAATGGCAGTACAGCCCTTCTTGGACAGACGCGCAATCTCTTCAACGGTGGCCTTCATATCCCAGGTTGGCAGAAAACCGCAGGGGATAAAGCGGCCCGGATGCGCACCACACCACTCGTCAACATGCCAGTCGTTGTAGGCACGCAGGTGAACCAGCGCCAGGTCTTTGTCTTCCGCTTTGTGGAAACGACCGCCATCAAAGCCAACACAGGTGCCGAAGTTCAGAGACGCGGCAATACCATTGGCGTTCATGTCGTTAATGCGCTCGTCGACGTTGTAAACACCTTCGCGCATTTCTTCCAACGAGCTGGGCTCCATACCGTATTCTTCTGGCGGACGGCCCACAACCGCGTTCAAACCCACAGAGGGCATAAACATACCCTGGTAGGTCCAAAAGCTTTTGCCGTGCTCATCGGTGCCGAACTTGGGCGCGGTGGCCAGTGCATCACCAGACAGATGCTTATCAAACATATCCGGTGGCTCAGTGATGTGATCGTCTACACTAATGATCACCATATCGTCTTTGTTCATAAATCCTCCTATGCGGCGGTGTGCTTGCCATTGTTATTGGCTTGGAATGAATTCCGGTTAATCAAATCCTGTTGATAAAAACTAGAGCGCCTCGTCAAGCCCCTCTAGCGGTTGCCTGCTGTTGCCACTACTAAAATCATAGATCATACCGACCCGTGTTGCCTGAACCGCCCGGTGCGGCTGAAACGTATAGCAACCGGGTGGCATCTTGCTCGCATCAGATTGCTGCTCAATCGGAATAATCCGGCCATTTGCCATCATATTTGCCCACCGCAAGATCCGCGCAGCTTCCTGCTGCCGGGGCGTCAGGCTCTCCATCCATGAGCGCAACTCTGTCAGCCGCAACCCCTGTAGGTTCTGCGGCTCAACAATTTTAAAATTCTCTTCTGTCCAGCCGACGACGACTTCGCCGTCGCAATGCAGCTCGGCGCGCCGCAGCCCGTCAACCGGATCGCTCACCATCACCTCGTAGCTTGTTGGCGCGACGTCCTGCGCGTGAGCAGCTCCCAATAGGGCCAAGTCAAACAAGTGAGTGCAGTTCTGCGTTTTTTCCTCACACTTGGCAAAGTCCGCCAAGGGCGTACCCACAAAAGCGCGCTTAAGCTGTTCCACTGCCCCCGGGCAAGTCGTCCAGGGCGCCCGAATCATCTCCGGTTCGATTGACGTTACACTTTCACCATCGTGGTGGAGCGTCACCCTCATGCAGTGATAATCGTCTTCCAGTTCTGCTCGCACTGAATCGGTTCCAGGCGTGATTCGAAAACGCCGCCTGAACCCCGAGAAATTGTCCAAACAAAGCGCGGGCATAAAATCCGTTAGTCCCGGGCCAGCAACAGCGCTGTTGCCAACGGGCCGCCGCCAGAAGTTGCCACCGCTACTTTGGGGTCACCTTTAATCTGCCGCTCGCCACCCAGGCCACGCAATTGCACCACTGCCTCGTGGGCAAAGCCAAAGCCGTGCAGACGACCGGCACCGATCTGGCCACCAAAGGTATTCAGTGGCAGCTCGCCATCCAGCGCAATACGCTTGCCGCCCTCAATAAATCGGCCGCCCTCACCAATGTCGCAGAAACCCAGAGATTCCAACCAGGTAATCACCTGGAAGCTGAAGCCGTCATAGAGCTGTACTGTATCGACATCGGCCGGAGTGTAGTCCGTGCGTTTCCACAGATCCGGCCCGGTTTCATAACAGGCCATCCACTCGGCCTGATCCCAGCTGTGACGACGCACAGAACCGGCCATTGAAGCAATGCGCACCGGCGTACATTTCACTTCGTCCA
This sequence comes from Spongiibacteraceae bacterium, assembly GCA_041546665.1. Classification (GTDB taxonomy): domain Bacteria; phylum Pseudomonadota; class Gammaproteobacteria; order Pseudomonadales; family Spongiibacteraceae; genus Spongiibacter. The sequence continues at coordinate 11,540 of JBFEVY010000003.1, forward strand.
AAGCATCGCCTGCAGAGACAATGACAACAGTCGAGGCGTCTGAATAGCGGTCACAATCAAATAGACACAGCGGCGAGGCGATCATCCGCGCCGACATATACTCATCCATGGTCAGCGGTTCGCGCACCAAGGCACGCGGATTCAAAGCCGCATTGGCGCGATCCGTCAGGGCGACCTGTGCAAGCTGCTCCCGCGTCAAACCGTATTTCTTAACATGGCGCATCGCGTACTGGGCCGTCCACGGCGCTGCTGACAGGGCGTTAAAGGGCGCCGTCCACTGAGTCATGCCGTCGACCCGGTCGCGCCTCGGCATCGGGTATTCATCCGGACGCGCCATCGCAGCCGCTTCATACACCGTGCGGAAACAGATCACATGACGGGCAAGACCGCTTTTCACCGCACCCACTGCGGCGACAATAGCGCCTAACTGGGAGGAGATTTCCATGCCCCCGGCGTACCATTTTGCATTGATACCCAAGGCATCGATCAACTCATCCGCACCTACCGGAGAGAAGCCCAGCATCGCCGATGCCCGCCCTGGATAGGTAGACACACCATCAATCTGTTCAATGCTCAGCCCAGCTTCATCCAGCGCTTCGCGCACTGCATCCAGAGTAAGAAGCAGCGGGTGACGCTCCAGCCTGACACCAATCTCCGACTGGCCGACACCTGAGATATACACTTCATTTGCAGACATATCAGCCAATCTTCTCAAACAGCGGCAGGTAAACGTCATCCTGCTGTAAAAAGGTCACCCGGACTTTGTCACCGATATCAACATCGTCAACCTCGCAACCAACAATGTTCGTCGTCAGATAGACACCGGGGGCGCCATCAATTGCCACCCGGGCAATCACAAAAGGCACTTCCATGGCTGGGTGCCATTTCTGGTGGTTAACAGTGAAGGTGTCGACAACGCCAGTACCCGCCACCGCAACCGGAGCTACATTTTCCGACAGACAGTTGCGACATACAGGCCGCGGCGGATGGATAAAGGTTTCGCAGTCACCACAGCGATGCAGGCGTAACTCGCCCTCCGCACCACCTGTCCAGAAGGCGCGGTTATCGCGGTCAAGTCTTGGTAATGGACGCGGCACACTCATATCAGCTCAATCCCAACGCAGGTAAACTTCGTCCGGACCCCATACGTGCCCACCGTGGTAGCTCATCTCTTTATCGGGATCGAGGCGGAATTCCGGCAGAATACGCATCATTTCTTCATACAGAATATTCAGCTCATAACGCGCAAGGTGAGAACCCAGACAGCGGTGCGGCCCAGGCCCGAATGCGATATGCGGCGTACCCTCGCGGTTCATATCGAATTTCTCGGGCTCTGGATATTCTTTAGGGTCCAGGTCCGCAGCGGGCAGCATCATCACAATGCGCTCGCCCTTTTTCATCGGAATACCGTTGTACTCGTAGTCCATCGCCAAAAAGCGCGGCGGCAAGGTAAAGGTGTAGCGGCGCAGAATTTCTTCTGTGGCGTCCCCAATTTTGCTCGGGTCAGCGCGCAATTCGGCCTGCAGCTCGGGATGGGTCGCCAGGTGAACAGCGCCCAGAGCCATGCCGTTAACAACGGTATCCAGGCCCGCGACAAACAGCATAACAGCGTAGTTTTCAATGTCGTGAAGCGTGGCGGGCTTGCCGTAAAACTCCGACTGCCACAGCAGCGAAATCAAATCGTCCTGAGGATTTTCCTTGCGATCGATGATGACGTCGTGCATAACGTCGGCCACCTTGCGCAGGCGCGCCTGAGTGCCACTATGATCGTAGTCGGCATTTTCAAAGTGCTCCTGAACAAGGTCGCGGTACAAGCGCTGCTTCTCCACTGGCAGGCCAAACATCTTCAAAAAAATGGTCACCGGCAGCGGCTCGGACACTTCCTTAACAAAAGCACAACCGCCCTTGTCTTTCACATTTTCCAAACACTCAATCGCCAGCTTGCGAATATCGTCCTTCAGGGCAGACATCGCCTTGGGCGAAAACGCCTTTTGCAGCGGGCCACGAAAAACAGCGTGGTGCGGAGGATCGTAGGTAATCGGTGCCGGGATCAACGGCTTCTGTGCATCGGCGGGCATTGAGTCGATAATCGCCGAAAGATCCTCGTACGAAATCATCGCGTTACTGAAGTGATCGGTGTCCCGGGTAATTTCAAACACATCTGCGTGGCTCGCGGCAACCCAGTGACCACCATTGCGCGGCGTCCAAAAGACTGGCGGCGCCTCTTTCACTATTTCCAGAGCGCGGGCATGGCCGCTTTTGATCATGCCGGGGTCGGCGTACATATCAAAATCGTACACCAGTGATTCGGGCACGTGATCTGGCTTGGGTGCAGCGGGACTCAGTTGAGCATTGCTCATGGTAATACCTCAATCCTGTACAAGTTAGCTCACAGATCAGGTGCTGGAGCTGTTCATGTTTATCTTTATTACTCGCAACCCCAACCTGCCATCAAGCCGGGGAGGAAAACAGCGTCGGCGCCTTACTTCTGGCCGCCCATCATTGCGCTCAGATCAACCTGACCCGTGGCGATACCACCCATGAAACCACCGTCCACGGGGAAGGCCACACCGTTCACGTAGCTAGCTGCGTCACTGTTCAGGAACACCAGAGCATTGGCCTGCTCTTCCGGGGTGGAGCGACGGTTGCTAGGCTGCATTGCGGCGTCGAGCACAGAAGCAGCCGTTGCAGCTTCAAAGTGATCCATCATTGGTGTTTGGGTCGGCCCAGGCATGGTGCAGTTCATGCGAATACCCTGCTTAATCAGGTGCGCCGCATTCATCATGCTCCAAACGATAATAGCTTCTTTGGAGAAGGCGTAACCTTCCTTGACTTCATCCATGTGCTCTTCACACCATTTGACGGCGCCGTCGTAGTCTTTAATAGACAACAGCTCCATCAATACCGGCATGCGGCGGCTCCAGCCCAATCCACCATTAGAGGAAATGCTGACAATAGAACCACCCTCAGACATCAGAGGCAGTACTTTTTCTGTCACATAGCGGGTACCGCAAAAGTTCACCTTCATCACGTCCAGCGGCGGTGCGGTTTGAGGCAGGCCAGCACAGTTAAACAAACAGTCTACTTTGCCGCCGATATTGGCGATCGCCGCATCGACCGTGGCGGGATCGCGCAGGTCAACCTGATTGAAGGAAGCCAATTCCAGGTCGGTCTCTTTGAAATCCAGGCCGTGCACCTCGGCACCCAGCTCCAGCAAAATTTTCGCCGTCGCGTGGCCCATACCTGAGAAGCAGCCACTGACGATAACGCGCTTATTTTTGTATCCCAAAAAATCCATGATTGTTCCCTTAATATCAGTAAGTTATTGGTATTCTCAAGACATCGATTTATCAGTCTTCAATAATGGTAATCACACGCTCGGGGCAGGCTCGGGCACCGCGCTGCGCCAGCTTTTCCATACCGGCGGGCACATCCACTTCTACCACTGCGATATACCCATCATCATCGAGAGGGAACAATTCTTCCGATATCGCTGCGCAGCGGGCATTGCCTACACATGCACCCTTATCGATGCGAATTTTCATCACTCTTTCCTCTTATTAGATTCTCTGGCAAAGCTTGAAGATTTTGAGTTAGTATACATCAGTGCTGTACAATAGCAATATGACAAGAAAGTCTAAATCGCTCCTTTGCATGACCGCAGCAGCTACGCTATACCACCTCTTTTAGGTGGTTCTGCGACGTGCAAAAGGCGGCGAACCAGACCCCGAAACACGCAGATAGGACTATAAGAATATGGCGCTTTTCACCACGATCCACCTCCACAATGTGCCCGCCGACAGGCAGGCGGAATACGCCACCTGGTTTGATTCAGCCCATATGGACGCCCTGGCTAAACTGCGGGGATTCAAGTCTGCTGAACGCTATGAAGTGACGCCGGTTCAGATCATGCCTGACATTCCCCAGCCCTGGCAGTTTCTATCGGTCTACGACTTTGACCTACCCAACCTGGAGATTGATGCACCGGCACTGGGACCACTGATCGCAGACGCCCGCGATGCCGGCATGATCAGCGACGACGACACCGAGCGCCTGTACAGCTACGAGATGTACTCCGACTGGAAAGTCAGCCCCAACTGGCAACAGGACCAACCCCTCTCGGGAGTCAGCATCATCCTCGCAAACTATGTAGCAGGACGCTGGGAGGAGTACCAAAAATGGTATGACGAAGTACACAGCGTGGAGGTCATCAATGTGCCTGGGCATGTCGGCATGAAACGCGGCCAACTGTCGGATCACCAGCTGGAGCCGCGGCGCTACTGCCCAGGCGACCAACTCGTGTTGTGCGCCCAGCAAACCGACGACCTGCTGTTTACCATCAAGGACTTCAGCGCCCGCGCCCGCGGCGTCAGCCCCAGCGGCATCGCCATGGAGCCCCGCTCAGATTCGGGTTCCTTTGCCCGCACCGTGCACTACTTTGCCAAGATCAGCGGCGACCGCTTCTGGCCGGGTGGCGTTGCTTACGCCGGCGATCTTTCGGTTTACGACAACAACGACTGAGTTTTCACCTGCTGCCCACAAGACGCAGCAGCGCACACAACAATAAGGAGAAGCACAAGCATGTCTAAGGTCATTGTGATTACCGGTGCCGGTGTCGGCTTGGGACGCGCCCTAGCACGTCGCTTTGCCGAAGACGGCGATTCGGTTGTTTTATTGGGCAGAACAGCGTCCAAAGTCGAAACCGCCGCCTCGGAAATTGGTGAGCGCGCCCTCGCCGTACAGTGCGATGTCGGTTCTCCCGACTCCGTAAGGGCGGCCTTTGCCACTATCGCCACACACCACCCCAAGATAGATGTACTGATCAACAACGCGGCCGTCTTTGAACCCTTCTTGATCGCCAACGCCAAGGACGAGCAAATTCTTAACGCCGTCACCACCAACCTGGCCGGACCCATGCTTTGCGCGCGCTCAGCAATCCCGATGATGGAGCGCGGCGCTCATATTATTAATATCACCAGCGAGTCGGTGGAGATGCCCTTCCCCCACCTGTCGGTATACCAGAGCTCAAAAGCCGGCCTGGAGCGTTTTAGCAAGAGCCTGCACCAGGAACTGGAGCCCGACGGCATTCGCGTTACCAATGTCCGCGCCGGTCAGATGTTCGAAGAAGGCAAGGTCTGGAATGCCAGCCCTGAAGACCAGATGGCCTTCGGCGCCGCAGCCATGAAAGCCGGACTCAATCTGCGCGAACGCCCCATCTCCCAGTTCACATCGGTAACCGATGTTTTCCGTTCACTGATCGACCTGCCTGCAGACCTTCACGCCGTCAGCATTTGTCTGCAAGCACGTCACGCCAATTAAAGGAAAAGGCACATCATGAGCAACAGCTATGACTTTATCGTCGTCGGCAGCGGCGGCGGTTCCATGTGCGCGGCCCTGGCCATGCGCGCAGCGGGGAAAAGTGTTCTCATCCTCGAAAAGGCCGCCCTCGCTGGCGGCACCACCGCTACCTCCGGCGGCGTCATGTGGATTCCCAACAACCGTTTTATGAAAGCCGACGGAGTGGCGGACAGCCGCGAGCAGGCCATCAGCTACCTCAATGCCGTTGTCGGCGGAGAGGACGACACCCCCGGTGTCACTCCGGAACGCATCGAAACCTATGTCGACAAATCGGTGGAAATGCTGGAGTTCCTTATCAGCCAGGGACTGAAATTCCGCCGCGTTCCCTCCTGGCCCGACTACTACGAGGCCCCCGGTGAATCCGTTCCCGGTAGAACCGTTGTTTCAGAGTTATTCAATATCAACGAACTGGGGGAATGGAAAAGCAAAATCCGCCCCGGCTTTTTGCCCCTGGGCGCCTACCTCGAAGAGGCCATGGAACTGCCCAATATGAAGCGCTCCCGCGCCGCCAAGAAAACCCTGCTGCGGGTGATTGGACGCACGGTGGGCAACCGTCTTATTGGCCGCAAGCTGACCACCGCCGGCGAGGCCCTGCAAGGCCAGATGCTGAATGCCGCAATAAAAGCCGGCGCAGAGATTCGCCTCAACGCACCGGTAATTGAACTGGTAGAAGAAAACGGCCGCATCACCGGCGTTATCGCCCAACTGGACGACAACGCCCAGCGCTTTGACGCCCGCTGCGGCGTGTTGATCAACGCTGGCGGCTTCGCCCGCAATCAGGCCATGCTCGACCAGTATCTGCCCGGCGTATCGGCGCAATGGTCAAACGTGATTGCCGAGGATACCGGCGATATGATTCAGGAAGGCCTGCGCCTGGGCGCCGCCATCGGACAGATGGATCAGCGGGTCGGCTCGCCCTGTACACTGCCCCCGGAAAAGCCGGCCATGAACCCCGGTATGCAGGGTGACCTGGCCAAACCGCACGCCATTCTGGTTGACCAGAGCGGGCAACGCTATATGCGGGAATCGGCCTCCTATATGGAAATTGCCAAAGCCATGCTGGAGCGCAATAAAACCACCCCCGCCACGCCAAGCTGGATGATTCTGGACAGCCAGTATCTGAATACCTATATGCTTGCCGGCACTATGGCGGGCAAGAAAAAGCCCGAGGCCTGGTTCGAGCAAAACTTTCTGCGTCAGGCGGACAGTATCGAAGCACTGGCAAGCGCCTGCGAGCTCGACCCGGACGCTCTGAAAAACACGGTGGACCGCTACAACGGTTTCGTCGACAAGGGTCGGGATGAGGACTTCGGCCGCGGCAGCCACGCCTACGACAACTGGCTGGGCGACCCATTGCATGAACCGTCGCAGACGCTTGGCAAAATCGAGCAAGGCCCATTCTACGCCCTGCCCATTTACCCCGGCGACGTCAGCACCTATGGCGGCCTGGTCACCGATGAGCACGCGCGGGTTCTCAGGACTGACGGCTCGGTTATCGAGGGCCTCTACGCCACGGGCACCTCCACCGCCTCGGTTATGGGCAAGGCCAGCCCGGGCGCCGGCGGCAGTATCGGGCCGTCATTTACCTGGGGCTACGTCGCGGCAAAACATGCCTTGGCGCAGGCATGACACATCAGGCATAACACACCAAGCGTAAAAATCATCGCGCCGGTAACGGCGCGATGGCATGAGCATCATCCCCTGGCCTGTTCAGCGCGCATTGCCTGCACGCAACCGCGCAGCCCGGGATAGTCCGCACAGATCATCCCGAGGGGTATCCCCCGACACATTTCACTGAAGCGCCCCTTATTCTCGAAGCGCTGGCGAAGCAAGCTCACGTCGAGTAAATCCGTCATCTGCGGCAGGATTCCCCCCGACAAATACACACCACCTACCGCGCCCATCATCAGCGCCACATCTCCCGCCACAGAGCCAAGAATCCCGATAAAGTCCGCAACGGCGAGCGCGCATAGCTCATCACCCTCCCGCGCCGCCGCGGTAATCTGCGGCGCGGGCAAGTTCTGCTCCCGCCCCGCCAGCAGCGCATTGGCCCAATAGAGGTTTTCCAGACCCTTACCCGACAGCAGGCGCTCAACCGACACCCGGTCATAGCGCTGCCACAGGCACTGCAGAATCGCGATTTCGTGATCCGTTTGTGGCGCGAAACTGATATGCCCCGCCTCGGATGGCAACACAGCCCCGGAGGGCAAGCGTGCCGAAACGCCCAGACCGGTTCCCGGCCCCAGGGCAGCGATTACCCCTTCCCCGTGCGGATCGGGCCTGGCCGCCCCCAACCAGTTGATCTCCGTTTCTGCCAGGGCCGGTACACACATGACCTGGGCACTGAAATCATTGATCACGGAGAGCGCCACACCCAATTCCCGAGCAAGGGCTGCGCGGCTAAACGCCCAGTGATTATTGGGCAAGTCGATGAAATCCTTCTCGACCGGGCCGGCGACCGCCAGGCAGATATAGGTCGTTTCTTTATCAGCTAAACCTAATCGGTAGGTGTTAATCGCCTCGGCAATATCGGCATAGTCAGCGCAGGGCAGCGTTTCAATTCCCCGTAGCGCATCGCTTTGTGCATCAACATAGGCAAAGCGCGCATTGGTGCCACCAATATCCGCCACGATCTGCACTGTATTCATATTTTTATCCGCACAGTTTTTCCGTACAAACTCAACGCCATCTCTGAATAAAAGGCCTAAGCCAAGGCAGCGGCCTCCCGGGCCAGCGCCTCGATGGTGGGCCAATCCTTATTGGCTATTGCCTGTTGATCAAGCATCCAGGAGCCACCCACGCAGAGCACGTTGGGCAACGCGAGATAGTCCCGCGCATTGGCCATACTCACGCCGCCGGTGGGACAAAATTTCAATTGCGGCAGCGGCCCGGCGATGGACTTCAACATCGGCACCCCGCCCGCAGCCTGAGCCGGAAAAAACTTGAGGCACTCCAGCCCCTGCTCCAACAAGACCATTGCTTCACTCGGGCTATTCACCCCCGGCAATAAGGGCATATTCTCCGCTTTTGCCGCCGCCAGTAACGACGGCGTACAACCGGGACTCACCAAAAATTCGGCGCCGGCCCCCTTGGCTTTGCGCACATCCTCCGCGGTTATCACTGTACCCGCGCCCACAACAGCATCGGGCAGTGCCGCCTTTATTTCACGAATGGCGTCCAGGCCGCAGTCCGTGCGCAGCGTCACCTCCAGCACCGACAAGCCCCCTTTACACAATGCTGTTGCCAGCGGCACAGCATCGGCCAGATCGTCAATCACAATCACCGGTATCACCGGGCCGCGTGTCATCACCGCTGCAATATCCTGCATAACACTCATTCCTTACTATCCTTCACGTTACAGGCTGTCTTCACCGCTGTTAAACCAGGCGGTGCCGTCTTCAGCTAACAGTTCTTCAGACTCATCCGGACCCCAGCTACCTGCCCGATAAAGATGTGGGGGAGACTTGGTATTTTCCCAAGCCTCAATAATCGGATCGATCCACGCCCAAGCGTATTTTACTTCGTCGCGGTGAATAAACAGGGTCGAGTTAGCCGCAACCGCATCGAGAATAAGCCGCTTGTAGGCATCACTTTTAAAACGTCCATAGGTGTCTGAAAAATTCAGGTTCAAGGTTGCCGGTTGCAGCTTCATATCCAGGGTGTTGAGGTCCTTGGACATCATCGTCAGCTGAATTACCTCTTCCGGCTGCAGGCGAATCACCAAGCGGTTTGGCGCCAGTGGCCCCGCATTCATCTCGTAGACGCGATGGGACACATCCTTAAACTGAATCACAATTTCCGCGCAGCGCTTTTTCATGCGCTTACCAGTGCGTAAATAAAACGGCACCCTCGCCCAGCGCCAGTTATCGATATAGGCCCGCAGAGCAACAAAAGTCTCAGTATTGGAAATCGGCTGACCGAGTTCTTCCAGATAGCCCGGCACCAACTGACCATTGTGGTTACCCGCCACGTACTGGCCGCGCACCGTATGCTTGGCCACATCCTCACCGCACAGCGGGCGCAGGGCCTCGAGAACTTTGACTTTTTCCGCTCGAATATTTGCGGCAGTCATTTTGTGGGGTGACTCCATCGCCACCAGACACAGCAATTGCAGCAGGTGATTCTGCACCATATCCCGCAGTGCACCGGCCTCGTTATAAAAGCTTGCCCGCCCTTCCAGGCCAACCGTTTCAGAAATACTGATCTGAACATGATCAATGGATTTGGCATCCCAAAGCTGCTCAAAAATCACATTGGTAAAGCGCAGCGCCATCAGGTTCTGCACTGTCTCCTTACCCAGATAGTGGTCGATACGATAGATCGAGGACTCGTCAAAATAGCGGCCAATTTCTTCATTAATGGAATTGGCAGATTCCGCGTTATAACCCAGCGGCTTCTCAACAACAACGCGACTCTGCAAACTGACCAGTTGATATTCAGACAGATTCTTGCAGCACACGCCAAAGATTGCCGGCGGTATGGCCAGATAAAAAACCCGCACCCGCTCGGGCTGGCTGTTGAGCAGTTCAGCCAGCGCCGCCCAGCGCGCATCTGCCTCACCAATATCCAGCGCCACCGGATACAACAGACTCTGAAACTGGCGATCCATCTCGGCGTCGTACTCACCTTCTGCGAGATACTCCTGCAGAGAGCGGGACACCCGTTCAAGATAGGAGGCGGTCTCCAGCTCATCGCGGCAGGTAAGAATAACCCGCGCGCCCTCTACGAGCTTGCCTTCGCAGAAGGCCCGGTAAAGTGCCGGCACGAGTTTGCGAAACGCCAGATCACCCGCGCCACCAAAAATGACAATATCGAAGGGCGTTAACATAGCACTCCCAGACTACGCTGATTGATCAAAGCCGCGGCGAAGCCAGCCATGGCTTTAGTACTCAAAAACCGAGGCGCCCTGCTCCGCCGAGCTAACCAGGCGCCGAAACCCACCGAACAATTCGCGGCCCATGCCGGTACTGCTATCGTGCTTCAGCGTTGCGGCTTCGCGTTCAACAAAGGTGTCATCGAGAACGCGAAGCACACCGTTTTCCGCATCGAGCTCCAGCATATCACCGTCACGCAACTTTGCGATGGGGCCGCCGTCCAGCGCCTCGGGGCTGAGATGAATGGCCGCCGGCACCTTGCCAGACGCCCCCGACATTCTACCGTCGGTCACCAGCGCCACCCGGTAGCCCCGATCCTGCAACACACCCAAAATCGGCGTCAGCTTGTGCAACTCGGGCATACCGTTGGCCTTGGGGCCCTGGAAGCGGACCACCGCAATAAAGTCCTTATCCAGTTCGCCGGCATCGAACCGGGCCTTGATCTCATTCTGGTCTTCAAACACCACCGCCGGTGCTTTGACGACGCGATGCTCGGGCTTCACCGCCGAGGTCTTGATCACCGAGCGGCCGAGGTTACCCACCAGCAGACGCAAGCCACCCTCATGACTGAAGGGCTGCTGACAGGTCGCAAGAATGTTTTTATCCAGGCTCTCCGCCGGTGCCGCCCGCCACTCAACCTCGCCATCACACAAATGGGGTTCTTCACAATAGCGGCGCATCCCGCCCTCGCCCAGTATGGTGTTAACCTCCTCGTGCAACAGGCCATTGTCCAGCAGCTCGCGGATCAACAAGGCCATGCCCCCGGCAGCGGCAAAGTGATTTACATCCGCCTGGCCATTGGGATAAATCCGGCACAGCAGCGGGATAACGTCGGATAACTCAGCCATATCCTGCCAGTTGATCTGAATACCCGCCGCCCGGGCCATCGCGATCAGGTGAATCGTGTGGTTGGTCGACCCCCCAGTAGCGAGCAGGCCGATAATACCGTTAACAATGCTGCGGGCATCAACCACTTCACCCAGCGCCTGGTAGCCAGACACCAGCGGCGAAATTTCGTTGAGCTGCTTCACCGCCGCGCGGGTCAGCGCATCCCGCAGTGGCGTACCGGGATTGACAAAGGAACTGCCCGGCAATTGCAGGCCCATCATCTCCATCAGCATTTGGTTACTGTTGGCGGTACCATAAAAGGTGCAGGTCCCCGGGCTGTGGTAGGACTGGCTCTCGGCCTCCAGCAATTCTGCGCGACCCACCTTGCCCTCAGCGTAGAGCTGGCGCACCCGCACTTTTTCGGCATTTGCCAGGCCCGAAGGCATTGGCCCTGCCGGCACAAACACGCAGGGTAAATGACCAAAGGCCAACGCACCGATCACCAGGCCCGGTACAATCTTGTCACACACCCCCAGACACAACACGCCGTCGAACATGTCATGAGACAGCGCCACCGCCGTCGCCATGGCAATGTTGTCGCGACTGAACAAGGACAGCTCCATGCCCTCCCGCCCCTGGGTAACGCCGTCACACATCGCCGGCACACCGCCGGCAAACTGCGCTACCGCGCCAAGTTCCCGGGCGGTCTGTTTGATAATGGCGGGGTAGTCCTGAAACGGCTGGTGGGCGGACAACATATCGTTGTACGAGGAGACAATCGCGAAATTCGCCGCCCGGCCAACCGCCAGCAGCGACTTGTCGTGGGCGTCGGAGGCGGCAAAGCCGTGGGCGAGATTGCCGCAGGCCAATCGGCTGCGGGACACCTCGGCCTGCTTGGCCTCGTGGATTTTGTGTAGATACGCCGCCCGGCTGTCCTGGCTGCGCTCTACAATGCGTTCGGTGACTTCAATGATTTTCGGATGTAGCACGGCGTCACTCCCTAAATCGTATTCACACTCACTCGACTTTCCCGCCACCTGCCACGCACCTTCAGCGCCAGGCGGCTCCCCGATTTACCAGGGCATAACAAAAACGACGACCTTCATGGACAAGTTGTAATTACCAGACCGTCCCAAAGGCCAATAGAATGCCCTGTAGCCAAACCGGACGATGTGTTAGCACTGGCAACAACACTAAAATAACGCTCTGTGTAGCCAAACTTCGGCGAAAAGCAGCACTACCTATAACAATCGCCCATTCGACCGGCAGCAACAATCTAGCGCCGCGCAGGTATAAAAGGTAAGGTGCAAACTCCGGCGCCAATGGGCGCGTCCGAAGTTGGATCAAACCCCCAAACAAGCAGAGGAATACATCCTTGAAATATGCTGTGGTTCCCGTCAAATCCCTGAACCTAGGTAAACAACGCTTGTCACCCCTTCTGTCCTGCAAGCAGCGTGCCGGCCTAAGCCTGGCCATGGCCAGTGACGTCCTGCTGGTGCTGCGCGACAGCGGCCGATTTGATCAAATCTTTGTCTGCACTGGAGACCCCTCATTGGGGGCTCTCGCCCAGCGCTACAGCGCTGAGCTGGTTCTGGATAAGGATATTGGTGCCACCGATCTCAACACCGCCATCGATGGCATTGGTAAACGACTTGGCGGCGGCGAGCACATTCTGCTCACGGCGCACAGCGATCTGCCATTACTGCAGACCGACGATATTCATCAGGTTCTGGCACAGCTCGAAAACTGCGATGTAGTCATTGCGCCCGACCGGCACAACAGCGGCAGTAATATTCTTGCTCGGCAGCTACAGCAGCCATTGACCGCCATGTTTGGCGAAAACAGCCTGCAACACCATCAACAACAAGCGTTGCGCGCTGGTCTGCGTTTTGCCCGTTGTCAGACTGACGGCGCACAGTGGGACATCGACAAACCCGACGACCTGCACGCAGCCCTGGCGCGGTTTGGCCACAACGCATTTGGCCCTAATACCCGCGAGTTTCTGCACCACGCCAACCTCATACACTACACAGATACCAGCTTAGGCGCGGAACCACAAGCCGGGGCGGCAACTCATGTCTTTGCATAAGTACCAAACAGCGCCGATGAAACTGAATCACGACCAGGCCCTTGCACTAGCCGAACGCCCTCTCACAGACGAACTGCTTGCCGACGCGGCTGAATTGCGCGACGCCGGTTTTGGCTCCCGGGTCAGCTACTCCCGCAAGGTCTTTATTCCCCTGACCCATTTGTGCAGAGATGTCTGCCACTACTGTACCTTTGCCAAAACGCCGCGCCACCTTGAGGTGATGTACATGAGCGCCGACGACGCCGTTGAGGTCGCGCGCCGCGGCGCCGAACAGGGTTGCCGGGAAGCGTTGCTGACTCTGGGCGAAAAGCCGGAATTGCGCTACCGCGCCGCTAGGGAAGCCCTGCAGGAAATGGGCTTCAGCAGCACCCTGGCCTACGTGCAGCACGTCGCCGAGCGCATCCTCAAGGAAACGGGTCTGCTGCCCCATATCAATGCCGGCAATATGGACGCCGACGAAATCGCCGCGCTCAGGCAAGTATCGGCATCGATGGGCATCATGCTGGAATCCGCTTCCGAGCGCCTGTGCGAAAAAGGTATGCCGCACTATGGCTCCCCCGACAAACACCCCGCCGCGAGGCTGGAGACAATGCGCCTCGCGGGCCAAGCCAAGGTTCCCTTTACCAGCGGCATACTGATCGGCATTGGCGAAACCCGCCTTGAGCGAATTGAAAGCCTGCTCGCCCTGCGCGACCTGCACGACGAATACGGCCATATTCAGGAAATCATCGTCCAGAATTTTCGCGCCAAGCCCGACACCCAAATGGCCGACTCCGAAGAGCCCAATCTCGACGAGTTACTGTGGACCATCGCCTGCGCCCGGCTGATTTTTGGCCCGGAGATGAGCATACAGGTACCGCCCAACCTGAGCCCGGGCGTACTGCCCAAGCTTGTCGCTGCGGGTATAAACGACTGGGGCGGGGTCAGCCCGCTGACCCCGGACTTCGTCAACCCCGAGGCCCCCTGGCCACACCTGGACACACTCAGCGAGCACACTGCCGAGGCCGGCAAAACCCTGGTTGAACGGCTGACGATCTACCCCCGCTATCTCAACCAGGCCGAAACCTGGCTCGACAGTGCATTGCGCGGCCCAGTACTGCGCCACCGCGACGGTGAAGGTTTTGCCCGCGGCGACCAGTGGTGCGCTGGCAGCAGTCTTGAAGTGCCCGCAGAGGCCCGCCGTCTGCTCGGTCTTTCAAGTTCCAAGGGAAGCGAAGCCATCCGTGCCATTATCGAGCAGGCCGCGGCGGGAGAACGACTCAACGAGCAGCAAATCAGCGAGCTGTTTGCCGCCCGCGGCGAAGACTTCGCCTACGTCTGCCAGCAAGCCGACCAGCTTCGGCAAGCAGTGGCCGGCGACACCGTCAGCTATGTGGTCAATCGCAATATCAACTACAGCAATATCTGCTACTTCAAATGCGGATTTTGTGCCTTTTCCAAAGGGCGGGGACACAGCGACCTGCGCGGCCCGGCCTACGACCTGGCCAACGACGAGATCTCCCGTCGGGTAGTTGAAGCCTGGCAGCGCGGCGCCACCGAGGTCTGCCTGCAGGGAGGAATTCACCCCGACTACAGCGGTGAGAAATACCTCAGCCTGCTCGACCTGATTAAAGCTGCACAACCAGAAATCCATATTCACGCCTTCTCCCCGCTGGAAGTCTGGCAGGGCGCCAAAACCCTGAATATGACTCTGGAAGACTTTCTGCACGAGCTGAAAAATCGCGGTCTGGCGACCCTGCCGGGCACCGCCGCCGAAGTGCTCGACGACGAAGTCAGGGCCACGCTGTGCCCCGACAAGCTCAATACCGAAGAGTGGCTAACCGTGATGCGCACCGCTCACAAAGTCGGTTTAAAATCCACCGCCACCATCATGTACGGCCATGTCGAAGGCTATCATCACTGGGCGCGACACCTGCTGCGGATTCGCGACCTGCAAGAAGAAACCGGCGGTTTCACCGAATTTGTCCCCCTGCCCTTTGTTGCCGCCGAGGCCCCGATCTATCGCCGCGGCAAGGCGCGTCGCGGGCCAAGTTTCAGGGAGGCGCTGTTAATGCATGCGGTGGCACGCCTGGTACTACACCCGCTAATCCCAAATATTCAGGCTTCCTGGGTAAAAATGGGGCCAGAGGGAATTCGCGCCTGCCTGCACGCCGGCGCCAATGACCTGGGCGGCAGCCTGATGAATGAGTCCATTACCCGCGCCGCCGGCGCGGAATACGGTCAGGAATTCAGTCCCGCGCGTTTCAATACGCTGATTCGCAGTGCCGGCAGAATCCCAAAACAACGCAGTACCCTGTATCATGACGTCCCACAAGAACGGATTGACGCCTCGCACCGGGCACCGGCGCTCAATGAAACCGTCCAAACAAATAGCGAGGTGCGCCCGAAAAAGCACCCGCAACAAACCTTCACTGAGAAAATAATTCAGGCACAGGAAATTGCCTGAGTGACACCCTTTAGGAGTCATTAATGGTACAGAACTACTTCAATCTCACTGGCAAAGTCGCCTTGGTTACCGGCGCATCCAGCGGGCTCGGCGTTCATTTCGCCAATGTCCTCGCCGCCGAAGGCGCCATCGTAATACTGGCCGCCCGGCGCATGGAAAAGCTTGCAGAGGCCGTGAACACAATCAATGACAAGGGCGGTCAAGCCCACGCCATTTCTCTGGACGTTGCGTCCAAGGAAAGCGTCGCCGCCGCCTTTGAGCAGATTGCCGCTGAGTTTGGCAAGCTGGATATTCTGGTCAATAACGCCGGGGTCGCCAACGACCCCACCAGCTGCCTCGAAATGAGCGAAGAAGATTGGAGCTGGGTGCTGAACACCAACCTCACCGGCTCATTCTTGGTTGCCCAGGCGGCCGCCAAGCTGATGGTTGCCGCGGGCAACGGTGGCAGCATCGTCAATATCGCCTCGGTATACGGCCTGCGCACCGGCGCCATGAAGGTCAACTACAATGTCTCCAAAGCCGGCGCCGTACAACTGACCAAATCCATGGCCAGCGAATTGTGCCGCCACAATATTCGCGTTAACGCACTTTGCCCAGGTTGGTTCCTCACCGAAATCAATGCCGAGTATTTTGGCACTGAGAGCGGTAAACGCTACGTTCAGGGTATTCCCGCAAAACGCCTGGGCAATATGGAAGAACTGACCGTTCCACTGCTGTTGCTGGCCAGTGATACCGCCGGCAGCTATATGAATGGTACCTGCCTGACCGTCGAC
The DNA here is from genome assembly GCA_041546665.1 of Spongiibacteraceae bacterium. Lineage (GTDB taxonomy): Bacteria > Pseudomonadota > Gammaproteobacteria > Pseudomonadales > Spongiibacteraceae > Spongiibacter. The sequence goes on from JBFEVY010000003.1 coordinate 27,908, forward strand.
GGCGGCATGGCCGAAAAGCCGATGTAACCCCCTCGCCAGGGCCGTATGCCAGATCGCATTACGGCCCTGTTTCACGCTCGAAGCGCCGGCGCATGCCGCCGCACATCGTAAATTCGCTCCTCAGCCATCAACTCAGCAACTCGATTCGTATTCATTCCACTTCGGTCCGAGCGAACAAAGATTCGCGTCAGTAGCTCTGCGATGCCAGCGATATGGGCTCGCGTTTTTTCCGCATCACCCCCAGTGCGCTGATAATGAACATCAATAATACCGCCAGCATTAATGACAAAATCCGGCACATACAGAATGCCGTGGGATCGCAATTGATCGGCCTGGGCGTCGCTCGCCAATTGGTTGTTTGCAGAACCGGCAACAATACTTGCCTTTATCCGCGCTGCCGTGTCGTCATTGATCACGGCCCCCATTGCGCAGGGCGCCAGAATATCGACAGGCAAGGCGAGGAGCTTTTCCGGCGCGACGATGCGCGCCCCCAGAGCCGTCGCCCTCGCCAGCCGCTCAGTGCTGATATCCGCAACATAGACCTCCGCACCCGCCTTTATCAGCAGGGCAATCAGTTCCAGCCCTACCGCGCCAGCGCCCTGTACCGCTACGCGAATATTGCAAAGCGCGCTGTTACCGCGCTGGTAGTCCAGCGCCGCTTTCATGCCGCAAAACACACCGTAGGCGGTATAGGGAGAGGGATCGCCACCGTACCCCCCCGCACTTTCCAAACCGGATACATGGCGGGTTCGTTCGGCGATAATTTTCATATCGTCAACGCCGGTGCCCGAATCTTCAGCAGTGACGTAAGTGCCCGCAAAACGCTCGATAAAATCCCCCATCGCCAGCAACAACTCCCGACTCTTGTCTTTTTTGGGGTCGCCAAGAATCACCGCCTTGCCGCCACCATAGGGCAGCCCCGCGAGCGCAGATTTATACGTCATGCCCCGCGACAAGCGCAGCACGTCATTCACAGCGGCATCATCATTTTGGTAGGCATACATTCGACAGCCGCCCAAAGCCGGCCCCAGATGTGTATTGTGTACGGCGATAACCGCTCGCAACCCCGAGTCGCGATCCTCGCAAAAACTCACTAACTCGTGGTGATCAAAATGTGGATTGGCAAATACCGACATAACTTAAACTCCCGGTGACACTGATAACCCCGTTTATTATTCACTACACATCAAGCGACGTGTTTCACCTCGATAAACTGCGTCGAGGGCGAGAAATAATCACTCAGCAAGGCAGCGCGGCGAAGCTGATACTGCCTGGCTGCCTGCTCTTTGATATGGCCGTAACCCCGAACTTGCTCAAGCAACTCCACCACGGCAACGGCAAGACTGTGGTTGCTGCGATCCAGCAAGGGCAGCATATCGCCGAGGTCAGCCATAAACCGGTCTCGCAATTCACGCTCCAAGCGGCGCTCGGCGGAATAGCCAAACAGATCCAGCGGGCCACCACGCAAAAATTTCAGCTTGGCCAGGCCGCGGAACAAGGGCATAACCCAGGCGGAAAACTCGCGTTTTAACGGCAAGCCGGTATCGGGGTCGGTTTTACTGAACAGCGGCGGTGCGAGGTGAAAGCGCAGTTTGAAATTTCCCGTAAAGGTCTCTCCAAGCTGTTCCATAAAGGCGGCGTCACTGTACAAACGCGCGACTTCATATTCGTCTTTATAGGCCATTAACTTGAAGAGATTCGCGGCCACCGCGCGGCTTAACGGTAAATCTGCATCGCCGCCCAGCAGCGCCGCTTCCCGCTCGCGAACCTGTGCAACAAGTTGCTTGTACTGCTCCGCGTAGGCCGCGTTTTGAAACGCCACAAGTCGGGCGGCGCGGTCGGCAACGATGTCGTCCAGGGTCTGCAATTTCTTCCGGCGGGGTTTATCCAGGCCGGCGATTCGCCGCACCGCCTCGGGCTCGACCACCGCCCGTCGCCCCCAGAGAAAAGCCTGCATATTAAAATCAACCGCAACCTTGTTCAGCTCAATCGCCTGTAATATCGCCTCCTCGCTTACCGGGATATAGCCCATCTGAAAAGCGTAACCCAGCATAAAAAAGTTGGTGGCGATGGCATCCCCCAACAGCCGCGTTGCAATATCCGTCGCCTCGATAAAACTCACTTTATCGCCGCCCACTTCCTCCGCAATCAAATCACGCATTGCTTCGCCGGGGTACTCGGCATCCGGGTTGTAAACAAATTCCGCAGTGGGCACCTCACAGCGATTCACCACTGCGTAACTGCGCTCGGTGTTCAGTTTGGCAATGGCTTCGTCCCCGGCGCTGACCGCCAGGTCGCAGCCCAACAACAAGTCAGCATCGCCAGCGGGAATGCGCACCGCCTTGATATCATCCTGCTCCGCCGCTATCCGCAGGTGGCTGACCACCGGGCCAAACTTTTGTGCCAGACCGGTCTGGTTCATTGTCGCGCAACCCTTGCCCTCGATATGCGCCGCCATTGCCAGCACCGCGGTAATGGTCAGTACGCCGGTACCGCCCACACCGGTCACCACAATATTCCAGGGCCGCGCCAAAGCAGGAGCAGCCGGTGTCGGCAGCGCCGCGAAATCACCCGCGGTATCGGCGGCCTTGTTTTTACGCAGTTCGCCGCCCAGTACCGACACAAAACTCGGGCAGAAGCCATTCACGCAGGAATAGTCTTTATTACAAGCACTTTGATCAATGGCACGCTTGCGGCCGAGCTCTGTTTCGACCGGGATCACCGACAAACAATTGGATTTCTTTCCGCAGTCACCGCAACCTTCACAGACCGCCTGATTGATAAACACCCGGCGCGCAGGATCCTCCAGCAAACCTTTTTTACGGCGGCGGCGTTTTTCCGCCGCGCAGGTTTGCTCGTAAATTAAAACGGTTGTGCCGGCCGTTTCGCGCAGTTCGCGCTCTATCGGCAAAAGTCTGTCTCGATGATCTATAGTCAAACCGGACTGCTTTGAAAAATGAAATTTCTCGGGGTGATCCGAAACCAGGGCGATGCGTTCCACCCCCTCTCCTCGCAACTGCTGAATGATCTGCTCCACGCTCAGACTGCCGTCCACAGCTTGGCCGCCGGTCATCGCCACCGCGTCGTTATAGAGGATTTTGTAGGTGATATTCACGCCCGCAGAAATCGCCTGCCGAATAGCCAGCAAGCCGGAGTGAAAATAGGTACCGTCGCCCAGGTTCTGAAATACATGTTTGTTTTCAGTAAAGGGCGCCTGCCCCACCCAGGTCACCCCTTCGCCGCCCATCTGGGTAAAGGTCATGGCCGGGCGGCTTTTCATAAAAGTTCCCATGTAATGACAACCGATGCCCCCCAAAGCGTAACTGCCCTCTGGCACCTGGGTTGAAGTATTGTGGGGACAGCCGGAACAGTAGTGGGGAATGCGGGCAATTTTATGCTGATGATCCGCGATGGAACGCTCTTTTTGCTCGTAAAATTTTAGGCGTTTTTCAATTTCCTCACTCTGATAAAACCGGCGAATGCGCGAGGCAATCGCCCTGGCAACCATTGCCGGCGTCAACTCGCTGAGATTGGGCAGCAAGTCTCCGCCCTGCTCGTCAAACTCACCAATCACCCGCGGGCGCTGCGCCACCGGCCAGTTATAAAGCTGCCCGGTCAACTGATCTTCGATGATCGAACGCTTCTCCTCCACCACCAGAATTTCTTCAAGGCCTCTGGCGAAGGCGTGGGTCGCCACCGGCTCTAACGGCCAGGGCATGCCGATTTTATAGACTCGCAAACCAATCTCGCAGGCCTTGCGCTCATCAATCCCCAAATCTTCAAGGGCCTGCAATACATCCAGATAGGCCTTGCCGCTGGTGGCAATCCCCAGCCGCGGAGTTTGGCTGTCGATGGCGATGTAATTGAGATTGTTGACCCGAGCGAATTCCCGGGCAGCGTAAATTTTATATTTATTAAGGCGGCGTTCCTGGGCCAGTGGATTATCGGGAAGCCTTACATGAACGCCGTCTTCAGGCATTTCAAAGCCATCGGGAATAACGATATTAATGCGGTGCGGATCAATTTCCGCCGAGATCGCTGAATCCATATTTTCGGTGATCGCCTTCAGTGCCACCCAGGCCCCGCAGTATCGCGACAACTCCCAACCATAGATCCCCAGATCGAGCACTTCCTGCACATTGGCCGGCGCCAACACCGGAATCGACGCACCGATAAACATATGCTCGGATTGATGCGGCAAAGACGAGGACTTCGCCGCGTGGTCATCACCCGCCACCGCAAGCACACCACCGTACTTGGAGGTGCCCACCGCATTGGCGTGTTTGATCACATCCATACTGCGGTCCACCCCCGGCCCCTTGCCGTACCACATGCCGAAAACACCGTCGTATTTTGCACCGGGGAACAAACCCAACTCCTGACTGCCGCGCACCGCGGTTGCGGCGAGATCTTCATTCACTCCGGGCTGAAAATAAATATGGTGTTTGTCTAGCCAGGTCTGCGCGCGCCACAGGGTTTGATCGAGCCCGCCCAGGGGCGAACCGCGATAGCCGGAAATAAACCCGGCGGTATTCAGGCCGCGCTCGGTGTCGCGCTGGTGCTGCAAAATCGGCAGGCGCACCAGAGCCTCAATCCCGGTCAGGTAGGCTCGGGTGGCGTCGAGCGCGTATTTATCGTCCAGCGAAACAGTGCGCAGGGGCATAGCGACCTCCGATTGACCAACACACGCTTCAAATACTAGTCGCCGCCAAGCGCATTTATTATTTTAAATAAGCCGCTATACTGTAATTTAGCGCATAAATTATTCTAATTATTGGCATTTATCGATGAAAATAGACCTCAGCAAGCAGGATATCACCATACTCGATATACTCCAGCGCGATGCGGGCAAGAGTTCCAGCGAGATCGCCGAGACCCTGAATATCTCCCAATCGCCCTGCTGGCGACGCATTAACAAGATCGAACAGGCCGGCGTGATCCGCAAAAAAGTCGCCATTCTGGACCGGGAAAAACTCGGTATGGAGCTGGTGGTATTCACCACCGTCAACCTGACCCAGGTCGGGCGCAAAAACCTGGAAGCCTTTGAGGAAGCAATTCGCAGCCTGCCCGAAGTCGTCGAGTGCTACACTATGGCCGGAGTGTGGGACTACATGCTCAAGATCATCGCCAAAGACATTCGCCACTACGAAGTCTTTGTGCGGGAAAAACTGCTGGCACTGGATATGGTCGGCGAGAGCCACTCACATATCTCGGTAACTGAAATTAAAAATACCACCGAATTGCCACTGGACACACAACTATAAGACGCTGCAATGACTCAAGAACTACAGGGTTTTGACACCATTATTGTCGGCGCCGGCAGCGCCGGCTGCGTACTGGCCAACCGCCTGTCCGCAGACCCCGCCCGCAAAGTACTGCTGCTCGAAGCCGGCGGTAACGACAACTGGCACTGGTTTCATATTCCGGTGGGCTACCTCTACGCCATGGGCAACCCCCGCTCAGACTGGTGCTACGAACTGGAACCCCAAGCGGGACTCAACGGCCGCACCCTGCCCTATCCCCGCGGCAAAGTGCTGGGCGGCTGCAGCGCCATCAACGGCATGATTTATATGCGCGGCCAGGCGCGGGATTACGACAACTGGAATTTACCGGGCTGGAGCTGGCAGGAAGTACTGCCAAAATTCAAAAAGTCCGAAAGCTACTTCGGCGGCGAAAACGACTATCACGGCGCCAGCGGCGAACTGCGTGTAGAGCAACAGCGACTGAGCTGGCCGGTACTCGACGCCTGGCAGGAGGCCTGCGAGCAGTACGGCATCCCCCGCAGCGATGACTTCAATACCGGCGACAACCTCGGCGTTGGTCTGTTTCACGTCAACCAGACCGGCGGCGTGCGCTGCTCCGCCAAACGCGCCTTTCTCAATCCAGTCAAACACCGCCCCAATCTGAAAATCGTAACGGGGGTGATGGTCGACAAACTGCATTGGAAGGGCAACCGCGCCAATGGCCTGGACGTGATCATCAATGGCAAAGCACAGCGTATCAGCTGCAGCGGTCAGATCATTCTCTCCGCCGGTGCAGTATCATCGCCCTGCATCTTGCAACGCAGCGGCATTGGCGGCGAAGCCCAACTCAAAGACGCCAACATTCCCTGCCGCAAGCGCCTGGATGGAGTTGGCGGCAACCTGCAGGACCACCTGCAGATTCGCGTACAGTTTCGGGTGGAAAACACCCAAACCCTCAACTGCCTGAACGGCAGCCTGTTCGGCAAAGCCAGAATGGGCCTGGAATACCTGCTCAAACGCTCGGGGCCGCTGTCGATGGCACCCAGCCAGCTCGGCGCGTTTTTTAAATCGTCCGAAGATGTACCAAGCGCCAACCTGGAATACCATGTGCAGCCGATGAGCGCCGACAAACTCGGCACCCAGCTTCACCCCTTTCCCGGCATCACCGCCAGCATCTGCAATCTCCGCCCCAGCTCCACCGGCCGCGTAGACGTTCGCAGCAACGACCCCAGCCAGGCGCCGCGCATCGACCCGCGCTACCTGAGCACGGAAGACGACCGGCAGATTGCCGCGCGCTCCATCGAAATTACCCGGGAAATCTCCCGGCAATCAAAGGTCGCCAAATTCAATCCGGTAGAAATCAAACCCGGCGCCCAGTTCTCCTCCCCGGAGGAACTGGCTCGCGCCGCCGGCGATATCGCCACCACCATTTTTCACCCCAGCTGTACCTGCAAAATGGGGCAAGACAACGACAGTGACGCCGTAACCGGCACCGACCTGAAAGTGCGGGAATTCGACAACCTGTTTATTGCCGATGCCTCGGTGCTGCCCAATATCACCAGCGGCAATACCCATGCCCCGGTGGTGATGATTGCAGAGATGCTGGCGGAATCTCTGAACTCTTAAGCCACCCCCAAACGGGTCAGACTCGATTGCTCTTTTCAATTAACCCCCGGGGGTCAGACTCGATTGCTCTTTTCAATCGAC
>JBFEVY010000395.1:0-2783 GCA_041546665.1 Spongiibacteraceae bacterium
CACCCAAAATCGAGCAACTCAACGGCAAGGAACTGGCCCCTGGCGCCTCCATTTGTCCCCACAACCCCACAAAGAGAAAAGAAATGTAGTCGAGCCTTCACCTGACTTTGTATAGTGGAAAGAAAAGGGGTTTTCCTATGCAGTTACACCAATATTTCGATTTCCACGTCAGCCGCGCACCGGAATCGATCTGCCTGATATTCGAAAATGCGCAATATAGTTACGGCGATATCGCCAAGCAATCACAGAAGATCGCCGCCGGTTTGCTCGCTCTTGATGTCGAAGCCAACGACAGAGTGGCAATACTGTGCGAAAACTGTCCGGAGTATCTCTCCTTCCTGCTGGCCTGTAGCCGTGTCGGCGCTGTTGCAGTTCCCATCAACTACCGCCTCGCGCCACCCGAGGTAGCGTTTGTTCTGGAGGACTGTCAGGCAGGCATACTGCTGTCTCCCGATGAGTCGATGTCAGAGCTGATCAGTAGTCTTCCCCCCACCAGCGGCGCCGTAAAGACCCTCATTGCCACCGACCAGGCCGATCAGTACCACTGGGAAACATGGCTAAATAGCCAGACAAGCACTCCCATCAAGTGCGATACCTACAATTGCGAAGCGGTGTTGCAACTCTACACCAGCGGCACCACTGGCAAACCCAAGGGTGTAGTACTGGGACACGACAACCTAACCTCCCTGTTCGCCAAATCTGTCGTTGCGGTGGAACATAAGAGCGGCCCCGGCAGCCGGGACCTGGTCAGCGCCCCTCCCTTCCATATCGGCGGTGCCGGCACCCTTATTCTGCCTATTATGGCGGGGGGCTCAGTTGTCCTTCACCGCAGCTTTAACCCGTTCGCCGTGGTGGAGGATCTTGAGAAATATCGCGTTGAATCCAGCTTTATTGTTCCCGCGATGATCCTCGCCATTGTGCAAATGGTCCCCGACCTCGACAAGCGCGATTTCAGCGCCTTGAAACAAATCATGTACGGCGCCTCACCCATCAGTACCGCACTGCTTAAACAGGCGCTGGAAATTTTCGACTGTGATTTCTATCAGGCCTACGGCATGACGGAGACCTGCGGCACAATTGTCACCCTTTCTCCAGAAGACCACCGCCAGGCACTGGCAGGCAAGCCCGAACTACTGGAAGCCGCGGGCCGTCCACAAGCCGGCGTAGAAGCCAAGGTGGTCAACAGCAGCGGCGAGCCCCTGCCCTGCGGGGAAATAGGTGAGCTAATGGTGCGCTCCACTTCAAATATGCTGGAATACTTCAACCGCCCGGAAGCAACAGCGGAAACCCTGGTTGATGGCTGGGTTAAAACCGGCGACTCGGCCATTATCGACGGTGAAGGCTATATTTTCCTGCGCGACCGCATCAAAGACATGATTGTTAGCGGCGCCGAGAATATTTACCCCATCGAAGTTGAAAATATTATCAGCCAACACCCTTCCGTCGGCGATGTTGCGGTAATCGGCATCCCCGATGAAAAATACGGTGAAACACCGCTTGCATGTGTGGTGCTGAAGCCAGAGGCCGAGCTGAATATTGATGAGTTAATCGGCTGGTGCCGCGGCAAACTGGCGGGCTACAAGATCCCCAGAAAACTGAAAATATACGAGGGGCTGCCCCGCAACCCTTCAGGCAAGATACTCAAGCGAGATCTTCGCGAGCCCTTCTGGGAAGGACGAGAGCGGCAGATCAACTAACCGCAATTGGCTGCGGGTAAGAGCGTCTTACCCGCACATTTTCCGTGTATTTCTGCTATTCCCGTTTCCCCATGCTTCTGTTACCGCCGGGTGGGCGGGTTATGCTCCAAGACAAACGCTACAGCGGCCTCAAGAGTCCGCTGCCGCGTATCAGAGCGACTGAGAAAATGGTCCTCGCCTTCAAGTTTTACAAATTGCACATTTTTGTCTTTCTTTTTCAGGCGACTGTACATTTTTTCGCTGTGGTAGATGGGCACCCGCGTATCGTCCTTGCCGTGAATCAGCAACACTGGCGCATCGGCATTAGCCGCTTGAAATGCTGGAGAAATCTCTTCCAACTCGTCGGCTCTGGAGCTGCTAACACCCAGGTATTTCTCCACGTAGCGTTCAGCGTTGTAACGACGCTTATACTCAAATGAGCGAAGCCAGGCGGACAGGTCGCTTAAACCGGCTATCGAGACCGCGCAGCGGTATATCCCCTGCTGAAGGGTAACCCCGGCTAACGCGGCGTAGCCACCGTACCCTGCACCTACAATACAAACTTTGCTCTGGTCTATCAGTCCAGTTTTCGCCAACGCAGCGACTCCATCCGACAGATCGGTTTGCATCTTGCGTCCCCACTCACCGAATCCGGCATTGCGATAAACTGCACTATAGTTACCCGAACCGCGGAAGTTGGGCTGCAATACCACATAGCCCCGGCTTGCATAGGCTTGGGCCAACCAATCGAAGCCCAAGTAGTCCCGACTCTGCGGACCATTATGAGGAAGCACGACAAGCGGCAATTTTTCAGCCTTCTCTCCCGATACGCCAGGTGGCAAGGTCAAAATAGACGGTATGCTCAAACCATCTGTTGCGGTGTAATGCCACACCTGACTGGCACCAACATCGCGAGCTGGTATTTCAGGACGGTCGTAGCCAATAGGGCTCGCATCCCCCTTGGCAATATCGACAAACCACCACGTACCGGGATCATCGTCAGCGGTAGTATAGACGATCAACTTCTGACCACTCTCACTCGCAGACCGAAAGTGCACACGACTATCCGGAAAAGCCTTTCTCGTACCCTCGACAATCGCCTGCAAA
>JBFEVY010000421.1:0-2116 GCA_041546665.1 Spongiibacteraceae bacterium
CACCGGTTCCAAGTTTCTAATTGAATCAGATACCACCAGAGTGCTGGTGGATTGCGGCCTTTTTCAAGGCTACAAATGGTTGCGCGAACGCAACTGGAAAACGCCTCCGATTGATATTGATGAGCTTGATGGTGTGGTGCTGACACACGCCCACTTAGACCACTCCGGTTATGTTCCGGTGTTGTATAAGCAGGGCTACCGGGGTCCGGTTTATGCCCATAGGGCGACCAAGGCATTGTGTGATGTATTGTTGGCGGACAGCGGCCATATTCAAGAAGAGGATGCCCGGTTCTACGCTCGCCATAAAATTGGCCGTCACAGGAATCCTGAGCCGCTGTACGACCGCGCGACGGCAGAAGCGAGTATGAAGCTGTTTCGTACGGTAGATTTTGATCAGCGTTGGACGGTTGGCGACATCACGTTTTATTTACAGCCCGCGGGGCATATTCTTGGTGCAGGAAGTTTGATTGCAGAGGTGGAGGGCAAGCGCATTGGCTTTTCCGGTGATGTGGGCCGGCCGGATGATATTCTTAATTTGCCACCCTGGCCGCTTCCGCCACTGGATTACCTGTTGCTGGAGTCCACCTACGGGAATCGTCGCCACGAAGAGGGCGACCCCTATGAACAGCTTGCCCGGATTGTTAATCACACTGCACACACCGGCGGGGTATTGTTGATTCCATCCTTCGCAGTGGGACGCGCCCAGATGTTGCAATTGATGCTGTCGGACCTGATGGACGAGGGCAAAATTCCCAAATTGCCGGTGTATCTCGACAGTCCGATGGCGATTGATGTATCAGAAATTTACTGTCATTTTTCAGCGCAGCACAAACTCAACCACAACGAGTGTGTTCGTATGTGCGGGGTCGCGACACAGACCCGCAGCGTTGACGAATCAAAGGCGCTAGCCGACTTGCATTATCCCCATGTGATTATCGCCGGCAGCGGAATGGTCAGTGGCGGGCGAATACTGCACCACCTCAAGCGCCTATTGAGCAATCCGAAAACCACCGTGCTGTTTACCGGCTATCAGGCTGGCGGGACGCGGGGCGCGAAAATGACCAATGGGGTGGATGCGGTGAAGATTCACGGCGAGTGGATTCCTGTCAAAGCTTCCGTAGAGGTTCTACACGGAATGTCGGGCCACGCAGACTATGTGGATATCGGTGAGTGGCTCGATAATTCCGAGCTGGGCAAAGGTGTGAAAATTAATCTGGTGCACGGCGAGCCGGAAGCGCTGGAAGCCCAGCGGGAGTACCTGCGGGGTAAAGGTTACGATGCGGTCGTGGCGGAGTATCGCAGTATCTTGCATCTCTAGCGGTGCCGCTTCAGTTCAGGCTTTGCGATACAGCATTAAGGCATTGTGAGTCGGGTCACCCTGTTGGTAGAGCCTGCCGCCGCTCGCAGTAAAACCATTCTTGGACAGCAAGGCGTCCAGGTAATCGAGCGAGTAAAAGTGGCGCCGCTCGCTGGCGTTATAGTCCCAGCTTTCGTGGGTTCCCATATTAAATACGTCGTGGGCGAGGGCGACCATATGCCGCATTTTTTCGTCGACAACATTGTGGTCCCTGACCACCAGTGCGGCACCGGGTTTCATGCACTCGCGAATACTGCCGATGAACGCGTCGCGCAGTGGCGGAGGGCAGTGGTGGAAGCCGATGTACACCGTAACCAGATCCAGCGAGCCGGGGGGAATGCCCCGCAACGAGAGCTGGTAGTTATTTAACGGGAATTCTTCTCCCGCTTTGAATACCTGGCCTCGATCAAGCATGTCGGGCAGCGAGTAGCTGGCCGGCTTTTCACTGATGAAAAACCGGCCATCGCCGATATCCAGTCTTTCCTCAAGCGTATCCAGATAGCGGCCGGTGCTGCCAATCTCAAGGTAACCGTCGAAGCGGCGCTGCTTCCCTAGTAATTGTTGGGTTTGTTCACCAATCACCTGCTTTTGTTTTATCAACGCCGGGAGCGCGAGGCGCAGGTCTGCAAGGAAGGGCGATATTGTGTCCAGCTGTTGCTGTACCGCCTTGGAAACGGCGGCGTCCTGGGCTTTTCCTGTGCCTGTCTGCTCCGCAACGACGTGAGTAATCAATTTGTGTAGCTGCTCCTGGGGATAGAG
>JBFEVY010000354.1:0-3450 GCA_041546665.1 Spongiibacteraceae bacterium
TACGCTCGCTGGGACCTGTCCGGTGACGAAGCAGCGGCAGCAGGTATGGATGTGCAGGATGGTGGCTACGCCGAGCTGAGTTGGAAGCCCTCACCAAAATGGGGTTACTTCCTGCGCCAGAGCGCCTGGTCACAGGAAGAGGGCGTCGACAAAAGCCAGACCGATGTCGGTGTGAACTTCTATCCCATCCCGAATATCGTCTTTAAATTTGATTATCAAATGCAGAATGATGATGCCGGCAATGCCGACGGTTTCAACCTTGGCTTTGGTTATCAGTTTTAGGGACTGCGCGCGGGGAGGGTGATTACTCGGCTTCCCGCATGCGTAAGAAGCTGGCAAATCGCGGTATGCCTCGCTGGGTTTTACCATAGTATTTATAGCTGACGCGACTGCCGATGGCGGGTGGTTCGCGGCGCTGTTGCTCGGTAAAGCCGGTGCCGATTTTGAAACGCAAACCTTCGGGTGTTTCAACCAGCAGCGAGCCCATCATTCCCTGGAATTTTCCCTGGCCGGGAAGGTGGGCGATTACCATCGCTTCAGCATCGCGGTGGGGTTTGAGCTTAAGCAGATCGTCGGAGCGAACCGCCCGGTAGGGGGCGTCGCCGTGGTGCAACATCACGCCTTCGGCGCCTTCCTTTAGCAGAGACTGTAGTAGCGCCTGAAGCGCTGCCGACGAGGTAACGCGGCGCTGCTCGACAATTACCAAATAGGGGGAGTGAATCCCGTTAACCAGCTCCCGCAGTTCGCTTAAGCGTTGTGAAAAAGGGGCGTCGCTCCCCGGTATATCAAAAACGCAGAAACGGATTTTGCGCCACTCGGCCGTGTTGGGTGGATGGCGCCGCGCGGCCGCTGAGAGGGCCTCGAAGGTATTGCGCCCCATCCACAGTTCACCGTCGAGTGGGATGTCGGGAAACGCTTCAGTAAACCAGTCGGGCGGAGTGAAAATATTGCCGGCGCGGGAAATCAGCGCTTTGCCATCCCAGTAAGCGCGCACGCCGTCGAGCTTTTCGCTGGCCCAATAGGCGCTAACGTCAATATCGTCTTCGTAGACATTGGCCTGCATTAACGGGGGAATCGCTTGCGCTTCACTGGCGTAGAGCGGCGATGTTAAGGCGAGAGGGGGAAGGCTAAAGCACAGCCACAAGGGGCTCGAAAAAATCGGTCGACGCATGGTGTATCACTCCCTGACATGCCATGGATTCGAAACGTTGTGGTCTCTAACTTGGCGTATCAGGGAGTGTGAGTCAAGGGAGAGTGCTTAAACCTCGCCACAGGGCGAGGTCTGTGGCCCGGCGAAAAGGCTTATCGCAGCGCCAGGCTTTGGCTGAGTTCCTGAAAGCTCTCGGTATAGGGAGCAAAAAATAATGGGTCATGCCGGTTTTCAACCTGGCAGCTAATCCAATCCCAGTCGGCTTCGCTGAAGGTCTTCTCAAATAGCGGCATGATGGTCTTGTCTTCGGTTTCCAGGTGGAGGGACTGAAGGTCGTAATAACGGGCCAATTGCTCCTTGATTCGCGAGACAGGGACGATCTGGTCGTTGTAAATCTGTTCGAAGAGATCGGCGAGTTTGCGGGTTTCCCGTTCAATTTCCTGATGTTGTGCGCGCACTTTCAGAATGGCGTCCTTGTCGCCGACGTTGCGCTCCACTAACAGGTCCATCGCGACTTCCTCCATGGGGTGGTGGAAGTTTTGCGGGTAGTCGCTGAGGTAGTCCAGCGCTTCCAAAATGCGCGCGGTGTCGGTGTCCTCCAGCGCGTCGTCGTAGTGCTTCACTTCATTGCGCAAATACTGCAGGAGTTTCTTAATGTTCCGGTGATCCGTAACCAGTTGCTGGAATGGCTTGCTCATAAGGCCTCCTTGAGTCGGAATGTTTTTGCTCCAATATGCTCTGGGGCCAGTGTGACGAAATAGCTGATGCGGGGGCAAGTGCTACCTTACCCGGTTCTGATTCAGGTCAATTTTACGGTGGCTTTTAACCGTGTTGTGGTGGTTTTTGGGGGGTGAGTGGTGCAATGGTGATGACCTGAGCGCGGTCTTCCATTGGGGTGTTGCTGGCCGGAGCGCAGCCTTTGCAGCTGCCACAGCCTGAGCTGGTGCCACAACCGCCGGCGCGGCTCAGTTTGGCGTGTAGCTGTTGGCCGAGCCAGCGGCTCAGCGCGTTGCGCTGGGGCGCGAGCAATGTGTCGGCGAGGCGCCCCAGATAGCGGCTGGTCCAGTTCGGGAAAAAGTGATCGAGCGCAACGAGGGCGCTAGCGCCGACAACGGCGCCGATAATCACTGCCTGAACCAGATAAAAGCTCATTTAGGCACCTATTAGAGTAGCGCCAGGCTGATGCGATAGGTCAGGAACGATGCCAGGTAGGCCAGGCCAAACAGGTAGCCGATGGCAAAGCTCATGACCTTCCACGAGTTGGTTTCACGGCGTATTACCGCCAGGGTGGAAATACACTGCGGCGCAAATACAAACCATACCAGCAGCGAAAGTGCAGTTGGCAGTGTCCACTGTTGCGAAATCACCTGGCCGAGCTGTTGGGCAATAGCGTCTTCACTGCCCGACATGGCATAGACTGTACCCAGTGCCGAGACGGCCACTTCCCGCGCCGCCATTCCCGGTACCAGCGCGATACAGATTTGCCAGTTAAAACCAATGGGGGCAAATACCGCAGCCAGCGCGTGGCCGATACGGCCGGCGAAACTGTAGTCGATCGGGGCGCCGGTAAAACCTTCCGGTGCGGAGGGGAAGCTACTGAGCACCCACAGGATGATGGTCAGGGCAAAAATAATGCCCCCAACCCGGCGCAGAAAAATCTTCGCGCGCTGTAATAAGCCGGTGCTCAGGTCGCGAATATGGGGCAAGCGATAGGCCGGAAGCTCCATAAGCAGAGCGTGTTCGCTTTTGTCTCGCCGCAGCCATTTCATCACATAGGCCACCAGAAGCGCGCTGAAAATGCCCGCAAAGTAGAGGCTGAACAACACAATGCCCTGCAGGTTGAAGAGTCCGGCTACCGTTTGCTGGGGAATAAACGCCGCAATCAACAGGGTATACACCGGCAGACGCGCTGAGCAGGTCATCAGCGGTGCGACTAGAATGGTGGTGAGCCTGTCGCGGGGGTCTTGAATACTGCGGGTGGCCATAATTCCGGGGATGGCGCAGGCGAAACTGGACAGCAGGGGAATGAAGGCGCGGCCGGTCAAGCCTGCCCGGAACATCAGGCGATCCAGCAGGTAGGCGGCGCGGGGCAGGTAGCCCGATTCTTCCAGAATCAGTATGAAGAAGAACAAAATCAGTATTTGGGGGAGAAAAACCAGCACATTGCCCAGACCGGCGAAGATGCCGTCGTTCAATAAACTGAATAGTGCCGAGTCGCTGGGCAGCTTGGAGGTAACGGCGCTACCCAGAGTGGCAATGCCCTCGGTAATCAGGTCCATCAGCGGGCCAGCCCAGGAGAA
>JBFEVY010000359.1:0-3409 GCA_041546665.1 Spongiibacteraceae bacterium
ATGGACCCGCCGTGAAATGAAGGGCATTCCCGCCTCAATGGGCGCCTTGTGGACGCAGAAAAACGAGGACGGCAGTTGGCGGTATGCGATTGAGCTCGATGAGACTCATTGCAATGCTCAGGGTTTTATTCACGGCGGCGTGCTGATGTCGTGTATGGATCACGGGCTGTCACTGATCATCTGGGAAAAGGCGGATCGGGCGATGAGCTCCACCCTGCACCTCGACAACCATTTTTTAAACGCCCTTAAGGCGCCGGCCTTCGTCGAGCTGGAGGGGACGATTATCAAGCAGGGCAGAAAACTGGTTTTTGCCCGCGGAGTACTCCGCGCCAACGGTAGGGACATTATGGAATCCACCGGGGTGTGGAGTGTGGTGCCTGCGCCGCAGAAATAAGCGCAACGCCGAATTAACAAACAGGATTGCAGCTAGCCGCCAGCGGTGGCTTAAAAATTAACGCAGAGGAAAAAGCGATGAAAACAGCATTGGTGACCGGCGCCGCAGCCGGAATTGGCAAAGCGTGTGCACTCAGACTGGCTCGCGACGGCGTTGCCGTAGGGGTATTGGATCTGGATCTGGAAGGGGTGGAGAAAGTCGCCGAAGAAATCCGCGCGGCGGGTGGCAAAGCCTTGGCACTAAAAGCCAGCATCGCCGACCGAGCCCAGGTACAAGCGGCGGTGGACACACTGCGCAAGGAGCTGGGGCCGGTGACCATTGTGGTGAACAACGCCGGTATTTCAAACTTCATTCCCTTTGAAGAACTGACCGACGACAACTGGGATATCATGTTTGAAATCAACACCAAGGGCACTTTCATCGTGACCCAGGTGGTGTTGCCAGATATGAAAGAGGCGGGTTGGGGCCGGGTGATCAATATCTCCTCTTCCAGTGCGCAGTCGGGTAGCGTTGAACAGGTTCACTATTCAGCCTCCAAAGGCGCGGTGATTTCCATGACCCGCTCCCTCGCTCAGGCCCTGGGACCCTACGGTATTACCGTAAACAATATTCCCCCCGGCGCGGTGATGGGCACCATCATGTCTGAAGAAAACAAAGACCGCTTCAAAATGCCGATGGAAACCCTCAAGCGCATGATCCCCGTGGGTCGCACCGGTGTGCCTGAAGATATTGCCAATGCCTGCGCCTGGCTGGCCTCGGAAGAAACCAGCTATGTGACCGGTCAGACTATTGGAGTGAATGGCGGACGCGTTCCTTCATAAATCACAATTTTCAAAAGGGCTCTTTTTGTAGTTATAGAAGGGCTCCTAATATTTTTGCTCAATTTTCAGGCCAGCGCCGCGGGACGAATTTTGCTAAAATTGCCCCGGCGCCGGTTTGACTTCCGCTGATATGCGCCTACCTTTTTTGTAGTTCCCAGTCTCCTGTGAGACCTCTCCGTGCCTTGAGTTCTATGTCGGGCAAGTGTTGTGTTAAGGAATATGCCACGTGGCCAATGAAGCCGTTTTTGTATTTGGATTAATCGCTGTTGCCGCAGCGTTAATGGCGAGCGGGCGGGTGCGCTTCGACATTGTTGCGCTGCTGGTAGTACTGACGCTGATCCTGAGCGGCATTCTCAGCATCGATGAGGCCTTGGCAGGCTTTGGCAGCCAGGTTGTTGCCATGGTGGCGGGGTTGCTGGTGGTGGGGGAAATGCTATCGCGCACCGGCGTTGCCCGGGTGGTGGGCGACTGGGTGATGAAGCACGGCAAGCAGAGCGAAACCCGGTTGCTGATATTGATTATGGGCTGCGCCGCGCTGCTGGGCTCGGTGATGAGCTCCACCGTGGTGGTGGCGCTGTTTATTCCGGTGGTGCTGCGGATAGCAACAGAAACCCGCTTGAACGCCTCGCGCATGTTGATACCGCTTTCCTATGCCGCGCTGATCTCCGGCATGCTGACTCTGATTGCCACCACGCCGAATATTGTTGTGAATCAGGAATTAAAAAGCGCGGGCTACGACGGTTTTGGCTTCTTCAGTTTTTCGCCGGTAGGGGTGGGCGTGCTGGCGGTCGCAATCTGTTATGTGCTGTTAGCGGGTCGGCATATTCTCGGCAAGCAGCAGGGTGACGCCACCGAGCAAAAACGCAAAAGCTCGCTGGAAGACCTCTGGGAGTCCCACAGCCCCGGCAATACCTACCAGAAACTGGCAATAAAAGAAGGTTCGAGATTAATTGGCAGAACCATCGCCGAAGCGCAACTGGAAAGCCGCTACAAGGTGCGGGTGATTGCCATTGAGCGCGACGGCAAACGCAATGTGGCACCGGAAGCCAATATTGAACTGGAGGTGGGTACGGTCCTGTTGGTGGTGGGCAAGCCAGCCGCCATTGTGCGCGTGCGACGGGATAAACAACTGCAACCCATCGCGCCCCAAAAAGGCGAGCGGGAATACTGGCGCTGGGATATCAGCGGCGCGACCATTCTTATACACCCGGAGTCAGAACTGCTCGGCAAGTCGCTGCGGGAATGTGAATTCCGCACCCAATACGGCGTACATGTGCTCGGTATGCGGCGCAATTTCCAGGCGGTGGACGAGTTTGAAGATGTCAGTTTGCACAGTGCCGACAGCCTTTTTGTGGTGGGCCGCTGGAAAAAAATTCAGCAACTCAGCCAGAAGTCCCGGGATTTCGTGGTTACGGAATATCCCCGCGAGCATGTTGATATGGTGCCCTCGTATCGGCGTATGCGCATTGCATTGCTGATTTTGGCGGGGATGGTGGGCCTGGCCATGTTCAATGTTGTGCCCCTGGTGGTGGCGGTGATGCTGGCCTCGCTGGCAGCCATTTTTACCCGCTGCATGACCATGGAAGACGCTTACCGCTCTATTCACTGGAGCAGTCTGGTACTGTTGGCGGGCATGTTGCCCCTGGCAGATGCCCTGGATAAAACCGGCGGCACGGCAATGGTGGTGGATGCACTGATGGCGGCCTCCGGCGATGCCGGGCCGTATTTTCTGATGACCCTGGTGTTCTTTCTCACCGCGAGTATCGGCCTGGTGTTGTCCAACACCACAGCGGCGGTTCTGGTGGCGCCCATTGCCATCCATGCGGCGGCGACCATTGGTGTGTCACCCTATCCCATGGCGGTGGCGGTGGTGATTGCCGCGTCGTCATCTTTCTCCACGCCGGTGGCCACCCCGGTGGTGACCCTTGTGGTGGAGCCGGGCCGCTACAAATTTGTCGACTTTGTAAAAACCGGAGTGCCGCTACTTTTTCTGACTTACCTTGCCACTGTTGCGATTGCGCCCTTGGTCTTTCCCTTTTATCCCTAACGAGCTATTTATAGCGCCGTTATGACGTTGCTAGTTCGTTGGCGTTCGAAGGGGCGTTGCGAGCATGTCCAGCAGAGTGCGATTAAAGGCCTCGGCGCGTTCGTACATGGCCCAGTGTCCTGCCTCGGGTATCACCCGAAAATCAAT
>JBFEVY010000328.1:0-3834 GCA_041546665.1 Spongiibacteraceae bacterium
GCAGGGGCAGGTGATGATGCATCGGGGAATGCGTCAGACAATACAGGCGGCGCGAGCGAGCCGGTGTCGACCAGCGCGTTGTTGGGCAGCCGCAGGGGCGGGCATTACTGGCACGACTATTGTGAAGGTAAGCCGGACAGCACCCCGGTCCCTGCCGATCCGCGGGAAATGGTTACCCCTGGAGTCAATAAAGACAAAGCGGTACTGATGAATGCCTGGTGGCAGACTTGCCAGGATGACAATCACCCCGGCACCTGTGGCGAGTTGCGTGCGCGATCTGAGCGGGGGTTTGCACTTGTCGCGGCTGAGGGGCGTCCAGGCGCCGCGAGCTTTTTTTCGGGTGATAACAGTGAATCGAGTTTTTCCTTCCCGGCCGAAGATTACGCTGAGATGTGGGATTCGATCTGGGGGCTGGATGCGCGCCCGGCTCAGTATGATGAATTGGTTGCTCAGCGATGGGGGATGCCGCTTTCGGTGGTAAAAAACCCCTATCCCTTACCGGGAGAAGACCCCAATTCGACCAATGGGGGCAGCGGTCAGTTGCCGATGGGTGTCACCCAGTTGCGGAATAAAGATGGCAGCTGGACCGGTCAGCTAAACGTAACCTGTAGTATCTGTCACGGCGGCGCCGTCGGGTCGGCGAGTGATGGTGAGGGTCTTGGGCCGCAATACGCGACGAACAGTCTCAGTGATATCACGGTGATGTTTACCGACCTTGCTCGATTGGCGCCACAGCAGGCGGCGCTGGCGATTATCTCTCAGAACAAGGTTCGCGGTACCGGCAACATCACCAATTTCCAGCTGTTTGGCACATTGACGATTGCTGATTATCAAACGCTGCCACAGTACTTAACTATTCAGGCTGAGCCCTCAACCGGAACTGAGGATCCGCCGGTATGGTGGAATGTGGGTAGTCGCAGCGCAAAATTTTTCGATGGCGGTGAGGTGACCGACGCCAAGCGTATCGAATTGTCTTTCCACTTTCCCGATATGTTTAATGACCTTGAAGGTGCGAAACAGTGGGTTCTGGACAACCAGCAGGACAGCGACGCCTGGATCAGCTCGTTGAAGTCTCCGCCGTGGCCGGAGCAGGCGCTCGGCGCCATTGATACCAATTTGGCAGAGGCCGGTGCGGTACTGTTTCATTCGAAAGACCTTTGGGCAGCGGGGCTGAATAATCCGGTGCCTCGTCCTGAGGGTGGCAATGGTTCCTGCGCCAGTTGTCACGGCGCCTATTCGCCACGCTACGTGAATGATCCGAGCTACCTCGACTCGCCGTTGCTCGAAGGTGTTGCCGCGTACATCACGCCCATGGAAGTGATCGATACCGACAGCGCTCGCCTCGATGGCAATTCTGAGCGGGTGGCCCAATACGCCCGCTCGAACTGGTTTGCCTATTCTGACGGGCCTTACAACGATCAGGGCGTGTCGCTGTGTGGTAACTGGGCGGATGAGGCATTGCGAGGTGATCGCGAACTGGGTTATCTCGCGCCGCCACTCTATGGCGTGTGGGCGACGGCACCGTATTTCCACAACGGTTCGGTGCCCAATATTGAAGGAGTGTTGAATCCCGAAGCACGTCCGCAAATCTGGCGTCGTCATTCTGTGCCGGCTCCAGCGGGTCTGGAAGGCAAAGTGGTGATGGGCTTTGACTACAGTCTGAGCTCCGGTTATGACGCGGAAAATATCGGCTGGCGTTACGACGAGCTTCCCTGTGAAGCCGGTACTTCGCTGCCTTTGTTAGGCGTGGTTACACCAGTACTCGACTGTAATCCCGTTGATGACAGCCTGCCTACTTTGCAGGATGCGTTAGCGGTGTTGTGGGGCAATGGTGGCCTTGCCTGGAATTTGCTCAATCTGCCCATCCTGACTGATGCCCAGGTTGAAGAGCGCAAAATCTACAATACGAACTATTACAGCCAGGGTAACGGTGGACACGCCTTCACCGCAGTACTCACCGCCCAGGAGCGTCGGGCGATTATCGAATATCTGAAAACCCTATAAGCAGATCCATGGCGCCCTTTGACGAAAAGCGGCGCTGTTGTGCTATGGAAAGTGGTGATTTTCGAAAACAGTAATGTCAGGTTTGTTGACAAAATTATGATAAAGGGAAGTGGTATGCGTAACGGTATCGCGAAAATATGTGTCCTGGTTCTGGCGTGCTTTAGTGCGCCAGTGATGGCATTGGAGCTTGAAGAAGTTGTGGTTACGGCGCAGAAGCGCTCGCAGAGTGCGCAGGATGTGCCTATTGCCATAACCGCCATGTCGGCGGAGAGTATGCGTGAAGCGGGAATCTTTGACGCGGCTGATTTGACCGACGTTAATCCGAGCATCAGTTTTGATACCGGTCAGAGTTCGCAAAATTCGAGCCTGAAAATCCGCGGTATTGGTACGGTGGGTAACGGACGTACCTTTGAAGGGGCGGTGGGCGTCTTCATCGATGGCGTATACCGTTCGCGCTCGGCGATGGCACTGCAGGATATGAATGATATCGGCGGCCTGGAGTTGTTGCGTGGCCCGCAGGGCACGCTGTTTGGGAAAAACACCGTTGCCGGCGCCTTGTCGCTGAGCAGTATGAAGCCGAATCTGGATGGCTTTGCTAACACCACTGAGCTGGTTGTGGGCAGTTATGATAAGCGCTATCTCTCGTCAGCATTTAATTTGCCCCTTGGTGACCGCAATGCGATTCGCGCCTCAGTGGTAACTAACCGCCAGGATGGCTTTTACCGCAGCCGCCAACAGGACGGCCGCACGTTTAACCAGACCGACCGGATGAGTGCGAAATTCCAGTGGTTGTTCGATATTACCGATAATCTGGAGTCCTGGTTGGTACTGGACTACTCCAAATCCGACGCCGGATGCTGCTGGGGAAGTGTGCAGGTATTGAGCGGGCCGTTGACCGACGACCTTACCTATTATGCCAATCTCCGCGGCCTGGATTTCTATACCGACCGCAATGCGGAAGACCAGCGTTTGTCGAATAACAACCTGGATTCTGAAGAGCATCGCGAAGATATCGGCTTGAGCTGGAATGTGAGCTGGGCGCTGGAAAACCTGGATATTAAATCGGTTACGGGCGTGCGTCGTTTCCGCGATGAACAGTTGCGCGGTGACGCAGATTTTGGACCGGCGCATATTCTGGAATTGAACGAGCCCAGCCAGATTGACTTTTGGTCTGAGGAGTTGAACTTCTCTACTGCCATTGGTCCTGTGGATATTGTTGCCGGCCTGTATTACTCGGAAGAGACTTATGAGAGTCGTCGGGACTTTACCTCTGATACGGATTCCAATAATTACGCGAGCTTCCTGACTACGCAGGCGTTGGCCGAAAAACTGGGACTAAGCGTGGACACCGCGCCCTTGTGTCGGCCACCGGGCATGATGCTGGGTTGTACAGCGTTGCTTTCCGCAATTGGTGCGCCATTGGGGATTCAGTCCTTTGATCTTTTTCCAGGCACGGCGGGACAAAAAATTATTGAAGATCACTACTACCAGAATGCCAGCAGCGCCGCGGCCTTTATCCATACGCAGACCGCCTTTGACAATGGTTTTACTCTGGTTGCCGGTATGCGCTACAGCCGTGACCGCAAAGACGGCGGATATGACCAGGTTTATTGGTACAATTCTGAGCTCGCACAATTGATTGTTGCGACTGGTCTGGTGGGCAACCCGCCAACGGGTAATTTGACCACGCCGCGTAACGCGCTGGATTTGAATACGATCTACAACTCGCCGAGTTTCTATGACAAGTATTCCAGTAGCGTGGTGACCAGCACAGTCTCCGGCCAGTATCAGTTTAACGACGATATGATGGGCTATCTGACCTTTAGTAAA
>JBFEVY010000319.1:0-3981 GCA_041546665.1 Spongiibacteraceae bacterium
AGGCGCCGTAAACATGACATTCCACACCCGGCAAGCGACGCCGAATTTCCGGCCACAATTGACTTCGCAAGAACTGCAGGGCATCCCAGTTCGGCGCATGCCGAAAATTGCCCAATACTACGCAATGCCGCCGCGCTTCGAAGTCGAGCCCCTGTTCCCCCACCCCCTGGGAAAGCAGGGGAAAATAGTGCATTAAACTCTCATCCACACCAAACACCGTGCGCAGCACATCCACTTCGTATTCAGAGATAATCAGGTTCAGGTCGCTCCGCCAGATCGCAGCTAACTCTCGCTTGGCCAGATCACTGAATAAATCGAGATCCCGGGCCGCCACACCATTGGCATCCCCTTCCGCTTTCACCCAACGATGCCGGGCGTCGCGGAGACAGTGCAAATCCTGAGTGTCGATAATCCGCAGCGCCTCGGGGCAGACCTTTTCCACCCGCCAGGCGAATTGCTCTTCGCAAACAAAACGGTCGAACACCACAAGTTCCGGTTGCAGCCCTGCAACAAAGTCGTCGAAACTGCTGCAATTCAGGGCAATCGGTGCGACTTGAATACCCAGCGATTCAAGATCCGCCGCGTGATCCGAATACGCCGCCGCACAGGCAAACACCACCTCATCGCCCCGCGCCAACAGGCAATCCAGCAGTGATAGCGTTCGCCAACCCGCCGCGGAGGAGCGAGGCTCGGGCCAGACATAGCCGATAAACAGCACTTTCATTGTGTCGACCACCTCCAACGCAAGCTCGTTTTATGGCTAGAAGTCATCCTGCGATCCTGTTGCGCTCGCTGATCTGATCATTGAGCGTCCAGTAGTCGTACACCAGACCAACCAGGAATAAGCCGCCGGTGAGCAAATAGAGAAGCCCCGTCAAATATTTACCCAGATAAAATCGATGGATGCCAAACACTCCCAAAAAGGTCAGCAGCACCCAGGCCAGGGTGTAGTTACAGTCGCCATCGTCAAATTTGATGTCCGCTTCGCGATCCATCCCCGGAATCAGGAACAAGTCGACAAGCCAGCCCACGAAAAACAAGCCCAGGGTAAAAAAGTAAATGGTGCCACTGATCGGCCTGCCGTAATAAAACCGGTGCGCCCCCAGAAAACCGAATATCCAAAGCAGATATCCCACTCCCACACTATGGGTATTTTTCTCTTGCATGCTTTCCCCTTCATTTGTCACTTACGCCCTTCACAACGCGGGTACGCGTGACTTTCTGATGTTTATTTCACGTGTTGGTCAGGCCCGCAACCAATATGAGTGAGGCAGGCGTCGCCGCATCCGGAAATTGCGGCTCCTGTAGAGACAAGAGTCGGAAACCGGACTCCTGAAGCAAAGCGTGTAGCGAGGCCAGGGTGCGATAATACCAAGGGGCAGGTTCATTAAACCCCGCGCCACACCCGACCCAGCTTCCGGCCCGCCAACCATCCCGATAGCCCTCTTCTCCTGCAGCAAACGCCGGATGCAGCGTTTGAATGATCAAGGTTCCGTGCGAGGTAAGCCACCCGGGAAGGGCGGCAAGCATTTTTTCGACAGGTTCCTTACCAATCAAGGAAAAATTGCACACCGCCACATCGACATCGCCCAATTCTTCAGCGTGGAGTGGCCCCGAGGCGGCAAAGTCCAGATACGACTGACACCAGTATTGCGCGCCACCTGCCGCGCTTGCGAGGCTCACCAACGCGTCGCTCTCGTCAAAGCCATAGCCCTGCACCCCCTTATCAGCCAGCGCGCGTAGCAACCAGCCCTCACCGCACCCCACGTCCAGCACTTTCCGTGGCGCACAAGCCATGATGGTGTCTAACACAGCCCGATTGGTCAGCTCTACCCGACTGGCAATTTCGCCTTCTCTTACAGCACGGGCCCAGGCCAGCGCATTGCTCCGCCAACTGGACGCAATAGCCTCCTCGTGCTTATCATCAAGCTCACTCACCGCCTGCGCTTCCCCTGTAACCCGCTATGAAAAATACGGTTCTTCACTTTGATAAGCAAACCTTCGAATGCCTTCCCGACGAAACCGTTCTGGAATGCCTATTGCGCAATCAGCAACACATCCCCTACGGTTGCCGTGCCGGAGCCTGCCAAAGCTGTCTGCTGATAGCTGAGCCCCCTGTCGTTGATCCTTCAGCCCAGCGAGGCCTGAGCGCGGAGCAACTGCATCAGGGCGCCTTTCTGAGCTGCCAGTGCCGCCCCCATGGCGCGCTGCACTTGCGGCGCCAACGCAGCGAAGAAAAATGGCGCAAAACCGAGCTGCTCGGCATCGAAAAACTCAGTGAAAACATTCTCCAGATCACTTTGGATGCCCGCGGTTATTGGCAAGCCGGACAATACTTTACCCTATCTCTGGACGGCGAACAGGCCCGCTGTTTTTCCGCCGCCGGTTCCGCCCAGGTAAACCGTTATTTGACATTGCAGCTGCGCCTTTTAGGCAACGGTGCTATCAGCGGACCGCTAAGCAACGCGACTCCCCAAAGGCAAGCGGAGGTTTGGTTGGGTGGCCCCTTTGGCGACTGCGTATTTGACCCGCACCATACCGGCCCCCTGCTGCTCATTGGACGCGGAACCGGGCTCGCCCCGGCACGGGCCATCGTCCAGCAGGCCATACATGAACACCATCCGGGCAGCATTACCCTATTCGGCTTCGGCCGCTCTGACGACACCCGCTACTGGCAAAGCATTTGTTCCGACCTGCCCAGCGGCGATCTTAACGCAATATTCTGCGCCGACGATGGCGGCGTAATGTCATTGGAGGACGTAGAAAAGTACCTGAAAGTGGAGCAATCATCACTCAGAGACACTCAGGTTTACATTTTTGGCGGCGATGACTTTGTAAAGGCGGTCAGACGGCAGTGCGCTCTCGGCGGTGTACCGCCGCGCAATATTCGCACGGAAATCTTTGTTGACTGCAGCCCTAATCCGCTTGAGAGTGACGATTAAAACCAACGTAGCGCTGCTGAAAACGCGCTTTCCCTTCGCGCTGAAAATGCGCCCAATCCCATTCCGCTTCAGCCAAAATACCGTGGAACTGCGGCCTCACCACATACGCTTCAGCGGCGATACTCTCACCATCGCAAATCAGGGAAACCACTTCACGCCGGTAGCATTCCCCTTCAAACTCATCCAGACGCGCGAGTGCAGTGGCAGAAAGACCAGAATACAGCTGCCCTTCAACACAATGTCCCTCCGCCTCTATCATGCCGGGATAGTCCTCACCCGCGACGGCCAGTCGCCGATAGCCATTCAATGTTGCCGCAGCACAGACAGCTTCCTCCCCCGCCACCAGGGTAAAAATATCTGTATCCATCAGGCTACCGTAGGTAAACAGCTTCATGAATCTCCACCTCGCAAGATCTACTGACTCGAAAAGCAATGCAGCGCAAGCACGCCTCACATCAGTCGTCAGAAAAAGAAAGCCAACGCCCGCTTGCTCGTTCACAAGCATCGCAATACAAATTTGGCATGAGGGAACCACGCCCACAGAGCAGGGGCAAGCCCGACCGATATACGTTATACGATTCGCCACAACGGCGCGATAGAATTCGTTTGCAGAAATCAAAAAAGGCCCGCAAGCGGGCCTTTTAATTGCGAATCTATACGAAGCGCAATACCTACAAAAACAGCTGCCCCGATTCTGCGCGTTGCAGTAACAACGAGGGCACATTGAAGACCGCGCCGTAACGGGACTCCAACTCCCTTGCCCGTTGAACGAAGTCCTTGAGCCCGTAAGCATTTATGGCCTGAAAAACTCCGCCGGTCTGCGCGGGAAAGCCAATGCCCATGATCGAGCCGATATTGCCGTCGGCAACGTTGTTGATCACGCCCTCCTCCATCGCTCTTACCGCTTCGAGACATTGAGCAAATACCAGGCGGTCTTTGATATCCTCGTAGGGCAATTCGCGATAGCCTTCAGGAGCAAAGGCTGCCTTTAGGCCGGACCAAAGGGCCTGTTTACCCCCTGGCGCGTACTCATAATAGC
>JBFEVY010000094.1:0-10898 GCA_041546665.1 Spongiibacteraceae bacterium
ACGGTATACAGCGATGGAGAGAACATCGACCGGGTTTGGCCCTTTGATTTGATCCCCCGGGTTATTGATGCGGTGGAATGGCAGCGCACTGCTGAAGGGCTTAAGCAACGTTTGCGTGCACTAAACTGTTTCATTGACGATGTGTACCACGACCAAAAAATTATCAAGGATGGTCTGCTCCCGGACTACCTGATTCGGGAATCAAAGAACTTTCGCCCTGAATGCGTGGGCGTGAATCCTCCCCACCGGGTGTGGGCTCATATCTGCGGTACCGACCTGGTACGGGACAAGGACGGTAAGTTCTACGTGCTGGAGGATAATCTGCGGGTGCCGTCCGGCGTGGCGTATATGCTGGAAAACCGCGAAATCAGCAAGCGGGTACTCCCCGAGTTTTTTGAGAACAACAATATCCTGCCAGTAGACACCTATGCGGGAAAATTGCTGGATACGCTGTCGTCGGTATCGCCGCGTAAAATCCGCCAGCCGGTCATCGTGCTGCTCACACCGGGAATCTACAATTCCGCGTACTTCGAACACGCCTTTCTCGCCCAGCAGCTGGGGATTGAAATGGTGGAAGGCGGCGACCTGGTGGTGGGCGATGACGACTGTGTCTATATGCGCACGATCTCCGGTCTTGAACGAGTGGATGTGATCTATCGCCGTATCGACGACCTGTTCCTCGACCCCGAAGTGTTTCACAAAGACTCGGTGCTCGGTGCCAAGGGTATTATGCGCGCCTGGCAGGCCGGTAAAGTAGCGCTGGTCAATGCGCCGGGCGCCGGTGTGGCGGATGACAAGGTGATCTATGCCTATGTTCCGCAGATGATTGAGTACTACCTGGGGGAAAAGGCTATTCTGCCAAATGTGAAAACCTACCTCTGTGAGAACGAGGAGCAGCGTCAGTACGTGCTGGACAATATTGAAGAGTTGGTGGTGAAACCGGCCAATGAATCTGGTGGTTACGGGATGTTGGTTGGGCCTCATGCCAGCAAAAAGGACCACGAAGCGTTCCGTAAATTGATTGTGGAAAACCCCCGCAACTACATCGCTCAGCCCACTTTGGCGCTGTCGACAACCCCGGTCATCACCGGCCCCGGTGTGGCAGAACCCCGGCATCTGGATTTGCGTCCCTTTGTGTTGCAGGGGCGCAAACTGGATGTGACCACCGGAGGATTGACCCGGGTAGCCTTGAAAAAAGGCTCGCTGGTGGTGAATTCCTCCCAGGGTGGAGGCAGTAAGGACACCTGGATTGTATCGGCGAAGGGGGGTAAATAAGGATGCTGTCTCGAGTAGCCGAACGGGTATATTGGTTTGCGCGTTACCTGGAGCGCGTAGAGAGTATGGCGCGCCTGATACAGGTGTACACCTCACTGCTGTCGGATCTGCCCAAAGACAGTGGTATTAGCTGGCACAACCTGGTGACCGCCAGTGGCAGTCACGGTGAATATGAGCGCCGCTTTACCGTTAAGGATGAAAAGCGGGTTGTGAAGTTTTTGTTGGAGGATCTCTCTAACGCCGGTTCAATGATGTCGTCGCTGCGCATGGTGCGGGAAAATATTCGTACCACCCGCGATGTACTGCCGCCGGAGAGCTGGGAGCTGATCAACGAGTTTCAGATTTTTGTGTCGGAAAATATTCAGCAGGGTATCAATCGCCGCAATCGTCATGAGTTTCTCGATCAGGTAATTCGCACCTGCCAGCAGATTAATGGCTTGATTTCCGACACCATGCGGCGCGATGTAGGCTGGCATTTTTTGAGCCTCGGGCGGAACCTGGAACGTGCCGATATGACGCTGCGGACGTTGGAGGCCGGGGCCAGCATGCTGGAGGATTTCATTGAGGATGACTCGCTTCACGCAGCCGATGTGGTGTGGAGTAGTGTTTTGCGCACTCTGGATGCGATGATGCCCTTCCGGCGCACCATGAAAGTGGCGCTCAGTGGCGAGGATGCCGCCCAGTTTCTGCTGGAAGACGAGTTGTTCCCGCGCTCTGCGGCCTGTTGCCTGTTGCGAATGTCAGAATCTGCCGAGCGTCTGCCCGGGTCGGAGGACGTCATAGAGGGCCTGACAACCACTGTTAAAAAACTGCAATCGGGTGTGGACTATACTGACCCCGTGGCACTGCTCGCACGCCTGGACGCCCTGCAGAGCCGGTTGGCGATACTCCATAGTCTGATATCGCAAAGCTGGTTGCAGCCACGCGTTAACTGAGGAAAGGGTGCCCACAGGCCTCGCAGCCCCGATATTTTGTTGTGAATAGTGCTAATCGCCAGCTTCTTAAGAGGGTGTAGTAGTGCCTAAGGTTTGCTGCAACAAGGGTCTTGAGGTAGTCTCCCTGATCCCGTCGACCGGCTGAGGCCGGTGACGGATTTTCTGTAACCCTTTCAGCAGTATTATTACAGCCATGTCAAAAGACGGCGTTGTCTACAACCCAAAACATGCGCAGTACGACGAAGTTGTCAGTGCTGCGGGTGATATTCGCGAGCATTGGAAGTATCCCCTGGAGGTACTCAACGCCATGGGCGTTGACGCCTTGCTGGAGCGCCAGCTCACTGCGAAACGGATTTTGCGTGACGACGGTGCCAGCTACAGCCCGGGCGACCAGCTCAACATCAGCCATACCTGGAATCTGGATCTGCTGCCGCTGATTCTGTCCAGCAATGAGTGGGAAGGCGTTGAGAACGCACTGCGCGAGCGGGCGGAATTGCTCAATCTGATTCTCGCCGATCTCTACGGCCCACGGACGCTGATTTACAACAAAGTGATTCCGCCGGGGGTGATTTTCAGCCACGGGGGCTTTCTGCGCCCCTGTGACGGGATTCGTCTGCCTGGAGAGCATCAGCTGATTTTTCATGCTGCTGACCTGGTGCGGGACGAGGCAGGTAACTGGCTGGTGATCGGGGATCGCACCCAGGCGCCATCCGGCGCCGGTTATGCCCTGGAGAACCGCACGGTGCTGCGCCGGGTGATGCCGAGCCTGTTTCGGGATGCCCATGTTCACCGCCTGTCGAACTTCTTTTTACAGTGGCGTAAAAAGCTCGCAGAACTGAGCCCGTCTGGTGATGCGCCGCTGATTGTCTACCTGACTCCGGGTGCCTTCCAGGAGAGCTCCTTCGAAGACGCCTATCTGGCGAATTATCTGGGCTACCCGCTGGTACAAAGCCGCGACTTGACCGTACGCCGTGGCGGTGTCTGGTTGAAGTCCCTCGATGGTTTGCGGCGGGTAGATGTCATTCTGCGGCGTATTGATGACCGCCTCGCAGATCCGGTCATCTCCCGCTACAGTTCGGGCTTCGGAGTGCCGGGGCTCGCCGAGGTCGTGCGCAGTGGCGGCGTGAGAGTCGCGAATCCCCTGGGCAGCGGTATCCTGGAAAATCCCGCTCTGGCGCGATACATGCCGGATATAGCCCGTCATTTTCTTGGCCGCGAGTTGCGGCTTAATTCGGTGCCCACCTGGTGGTGTGGTGACGCGGATGACCTGGCCTATGTCAAAGCGAATTTTAATGAACTGCTGATCCGTCACACCTGCAGGGCAGAGGGCGGCCACAGTATTTTTGTAAGCGAACTCGCCGCAGATCAGCGCAGTGCATTGCTGGCGAAAGTATTGGCCAAGCCGCTGAACTATGTGGCTCAGCGCGCAGTAAGCCCATCGCAGACGCCGGTGCTGGATCAGGGAAGTCTGAGCAGTCGTCCCCTGGTATTACGCGCTTTCACCGTTGCCGCGGGGAATTCGTACAGCGTTATGCCAGGCGGTCTTACCCATGTTGGGGCAAAGCAGGACACCCAGCATATCGTCAGTCAGTACGGGGGTGGCAGTAAAGATACCTGGATCCTCGCTTCAGAACCCGAGGCGCAGGTCAGCCTGCTGGACAATGCGGTCGCGAGGCCCGGCACCGAGCGGAGCTTCAGCCTGCCAAGCCGGGTTATTGATAATCTGTTCTGGTTTGGTCGTTATGCCGAGCGGGCCGAATCCGGGCTGCGTCTGGTGCGGACCGTTTTTGAAGAATTAAACAGTATTGAGCCGCTACCGGCGGTGATGCGTCAGCGCCTATTGGAAGCCGTTACCCATATTACCGGTACTTTCCCGGGCTTTACTGAAGAATCTGCTGAGTTTCTCCACCCCGAAAAAGAGCTGCTCGACGTGGTGGCCAATCGCAGTCGGGTAGGCAGTATCGCCCACTGTCTGGAGGCGATCCTCCATTCAGCAGATGGGGTGAAAGAACTGCTGTCCAACGATATGTTGCGTCTGACCAACGATATTCGCGACGGCATGGACTACCTCAACAGCAATCTGGCAAGCAAACTGTATTCTGCGCCGGAGGAAATGTTTGACCCGCTGATTACCACCTTGCTGGCCTTGTCGGGGCTCAGTCAGGAAAGTATGGTGCGTGGGCGGGCCTGGCGGTTTATGGAAATGGGCCGACGCATGGAGCGTGCGTTGCAAACCCTTGAACTCTTGCGTCAGACAGTAGTTTTTGACACTCAGTCTTCAGGTACGGTGTCGTTGCTGAAACCGGTGCTGGGCAGTCTGGAATCGCGGATTGTTTACAAGCGTTACTACCGCAGCGGATACCACCTGGATAAAGGCTTGGAGCTGTTGTTATTTGATCGCGAAAACCCACGCTCGCTGATTTTCCAACTGGATTCACTGCACGTCCATCTCGAAGATGTTGCCGGAACCCGCAAGGCGGTCAAAATTTCCGATGATCTGCGCAGTGTGCTGTGTGCCAGCAATCGCCTGCTACTGGCGAAAATGTCTGAGCTGTGTGTGCTCGATGCCGACAGTGGCGAATACCTGAATCTGAAAGCCCTACTCGACGGGATTGAAGGCGACCTGCTGGGCTGTGCCCAGGCTCTGTCGAACCGCTACTTTGATCATACTTCCGGGCCACAACCCATCGATATGGGAGGGCGAAGCTTATGAGATACCGCGTCAGTCATACCACCCGCTACGATTATGCCGACACAGTGAGCCAGGGTTACAGTGTCGCCTATCTGATTCCCCGCGACAGCCGGGGGCAGCGGGTGCTGCGCACCGAGATGAGCATCTCGCCGATGCCGGCCAGTCGTCGTGAGCGCCGCGATTACTTCGGCAATACGGTGTGTTTTTTCAACGTTGAAAAGCCCCACGCGGGCCTGCAGGTCACCGTTGACAGTGAGGTCGAGATTGCGCCCACAGAGAAGCCGCTGCTCGCCAGTGGTGTGACCTGTGGCGAAGTCAGACAGGCATTGAGCAATTGCGGTTCCGCTGCCGAGGTGCAGGCCTCGGAATTCAAGTTTGACTCGCCGATGATCCAGGTGTCGGATAGCTTGCGGGCGTTCGGTCGGGAAATCTTTTTTGACAACCGCCCCTTTGTTGAGGCCGTTAGTGAACTGAACAGTCGGATCTTCAGCGAGTTCAAATATGACCCCGGCTTTTCCAGCGTCGCGACCCCCCTTGACGAGGTTATGAGCAATCGCCGGGGGGTCTGTCAGGACTTCGCACATCTCGCTATTGGAGTGTTGCGCAGCCAGGGTTTTGCCGCGCGCTACGTCAGTGGTTACCTCGAAACCCTGCCGCCGCCAGGGCAGGTCAAAATGCAGGGCGCGGATGCCTCCCACGCCTGGTTTTCGGTATACGTACCGGGAGATGAGTGGAACGACTTTGATCCCACCAACGATGTGGTGCCGGCAGATCAGCACATCACCACCGCCTGGGGGCGCGATTACTCCGATGTGACGCCACTGAAAGGGGTCGTGTTCGGGGGCGGTGGTGATCAGGTGCTCACCGTTGCGGTGGATGTAGAGCGTATTCCTTAATCCATCCTCTACGGTGCGCGGATGACACTCGGCTGACCGCTTGCGTCACTGTTGCCCGCGCCTCTCCATGCTACCTTGATTCCAATAACAGTATTGTTGCGAATCAAGGGGGCCGTCTTGACCACATCTCAAAATATCGTTGCGGTTGTCACTGGCGCGAGTCGCGGTGCCGGTAAAGGTATCGCCCTGGCGTTGGGGGATATTGGCGCCACCGTCTATGTCACGGGCCGCACTCAGCAGGAAGGCGACGACCCGCTGCCGGGGACGGTCTATGCAACGGCGGAAGCCGTGTCCGCGCGTGGCGGGGTTGGAATTCCCGTCGTTTGCGATCACGCCGATGATGCTCAGGTTGAAGCGCTGTTCCAGCGTATTGAGCGAGAGCAGGGGCGGCTCGACCTGCTGGTTAATAATGTTCTGCATGTCTCCGATAGCCTCGTTCTACCCGGCCCTTTTTGGGAAAAACCGCTGAATCTGCAAGAGCTACTCAATGTCGGCCTGCGTTCCAGCTATGTGGCCAGTTACTATGCTGCGCCGCTGCTGCTAAAAGGGCGTGAGCTGAGCGAGTTGCCGGGCCTGATTGTCAACACCTCAGCGGCGGGAGGGCGCTGTTATATGCACGGTCCGGCCTACGGTGCGGGCAAGGCCGGGGTGGATAAAATGGCCCACGATATGGCGGTGGATTTTGCGCCGCACAATGTCGCGGTAATCTCCTTGTGGATGGGCCTGCTGAGTACGGAACGCAGCCAGCGAGTGTTTGCGGCTCATCCCGAATTGTATGCCGAAGCCGCGGCAATGGCAGAATCTCCCGAGTTTCCCGGTCGGGTAATTGCCGCGTTACTGCAGGATTTTGCGGTAATGACCAAAACCGGCAAGGTCTTTTACAGCGCGGAGTTGGCGCTGGACTACGGCGTTACCGATATCGATGGCCGGCAACCGCCATCTCCCAGGTCAATGTTGGGTGCACCGCCGGAGTTCAATGCGGCCATTGTGGCCTAGGTTGCCCGGTTTCATTTCCCTCGCCAGTTTTAATCCGTATGAGGGATTAGCCCCGCCATCCGTAACAGCTAGAATTTCAAAGATTTTCTCCAATAGGGTAGAGCGATGACAACTCGGGTGGCAGGGCTGCCAGAAGGCCACTATGCCGATCTGGCCAACGGGCAACGCGTCCACTATCTGGATCAGGGCAGCGGTCCGGTTGTGGTGTTTTTGCACGGTAGCGGTTCCGGTGCCAGCGGCCACAGCAACTTCAAGTACAACTACCCCTGGCTGGCGGAGCAGGGTTACCGGGTGATTGTTCCCGACCTTATTGGCTACGGTTACTCCGACAAGCCCGATGATGTGGACTATCCGCTCGCCTTCTTCATTGAATGCCTGCACCTGATGTTACAGCAGATTGGCGTTGACCAATTCAGTCTGGTGGGCAATTCCCTTGGCGGGGCTATCGCGCTGGGTTACTGCCTGGACCACCCGGAAGCGGTTGAAAAAATGGTGTTGATGGCGCCGGGCGGAATCGAGGAGCAGGCGGACTATTTCACCATGCCGGGCATGCAGGTGATGAAGGAAGTGTTTACCTCTGGCCCGATGGAGCCCGCCAGACTTGAAGCGTTTATCCGCCGCGGACTGGTCTATGACGAGAGCGTAGTCGACGAGCAACTGGTCGCAGAGCGCTGGGGTATTTTTCAGCAGCAGAACATGCAGGTGATCAATACCATGACCGTGCCCAATATGACGGATCGCCTGAGTGAAATTCGCTGCCCGGTACTGAGTTTCTGGGGCATTAACGAGCAGATGATGCCCGAGACAGGAATCATGAAGCTCGCCAAGGGTATTCCCGATAATCGCATGGTACTGGTGTCTAAATGCGGCCACTGGGTGATGGTCGAGCACCGGGATATGTTTAACCGTACAACGCTGGATTTTCTACAGAATGGATAAGCAAAAAATAGAAGCCCTGGGCGATGAGCTATACGCAGCCCTGCGCAGTGGTGAGACGGTGGTTCCGCTGACCGAGCGCGAGCCCGGTATCAGCATCGATGATGCCTACTACATTTCGCTGCGCATGTTGAATCGCCGCCTCGATGAAGATGGCGAAAAGGTTGTCGGCAAAAAAATCGGTGTAACCAGTAAGGTTGTGCAGGAAATGCTCGGCGTGCACCAACCCGATTTCGGCTTTCTCACTGATGCGATGGCATACGCCAACGGTGCCGAGGTGCCGGTGGCGGGAAATCTGATTCAACCCAAGGCAGAAGCGGAGATCGGCTTTCGTCTCAAAGCGGATCTGCAGGGGCCGGGGGTGACAGAGGCCGATGTACTGGCGGCGACAGAATGTATTATGCCCTGCTTTGAAATCGTCGATTCGCGCATCGATAACTGGCAAATCAGGATTGAAGACACCGTCGCCGACAATGCCTCCTGTGGTGTGTATGTGCTGGGAGAGGCCGAGGTTGATCCGCGGGATTACGACCTGCCTAATCTTCGGGTAACGGTGTGGAAGAACGGTCAGCCCCTGAGCGAAGGCATGGGCAGTGCGGTTCAGGGTAACCCGCTTACCGCCGTCGCCTGGTTGGCTAACACCCTGGGTGCATTCGGCATTCCCTTTAAGGCCGGAGAAGTGATTTTGTCCGGCTCGGTGGTGCCATTGGAGCCAGTGAGTGCTGGCGATAGCATGAAAATGGAGTTGCACGGAATCGGCACAGCCGAGGTGCGGTTTGTATAAACAGACAAGAAGTTTGAAACGGAGCGACAAGCTGAAATGAGTACGAAAATCAAAGCCGCGATTATCGGCCCCGGTAATATCGGTACCGACCTGCTGATGAAGGCAATGCGCTCAGACTGGGTGGAGCCGGTGTGGATGGTCGGGGTAGACCCCGACTCACCGGGTCTTGCCCGAGCTCAGGAAATGGGGCTCAAAGTCACCTCAGAGGGGGTCGACGGAATGTTGCCGACCATGCGCGAGGACGGTGTGCAGATCTGCTTCGATGCGACCTCTGCCTATGTTCACGCGGAAAATTCCCGCAAGGTCAACGAGCAGGGCGCATTGATGATTGACCTGACACCGGCGGCAATCGGCCCCTACTGTGTTCCGCCAGTGAACCTTCGTCAGGCGCTGGAAGCAAAAAGCATGAACGTGAACATGGTGACCTGCGGTGGCCAGGCGACCATTCCTATGGTTGCGGCGGTGTCGCGGGTACAGGCAGTCAGCTACGGCGAGATTGTGGCAACGGTGAGCTCGCGGTCGGTCGGCCCAGGTACCCGCAAGAATATTGATGAATTTACCCGTACTACCGCCGGCGCGGTAGAGCGGGTTGGTGGTGCCAAACAGGGCAAGGCGATTATCGTCATTAACCCCGCAGAGCCGCCGCTGATCATGCGCGATACCATTCATTGTTTGACAGAGGCCGAGCCTGATCAGGCTGCTATTACCGAGTCGGTTGAGTTGATGGTGGCAGAGGTGCAGAAATATGTGCCGGGTTACCGCCTGAAAAACGGCCCGGTGTTCGACGGCAACCGGGTCTCCATGTTTATGGAAGTTGAGGGATTGGGCGACTTCCTGCCGAAATACGCCGGTAACCTCGACATTATGACGGCTGCGGGACTGCGTACCGCAGAAATGTTTGCTGAAGAAATCATTGCGGGTCGCTTCAACCCGAGTGCGGCCTGAGGAAGAAAGACATGGATTTACACGGAAAAAAAGTCACCCTCCACGATATGTGCCTGCGCGACGGGATGCACGCCAAGCGTCACCAGATTTCCCTGGATGAAATGGTTGCCATCGCCAAGGGGCTGGATGAAGCCGGCATGCCTTTGATCGAAGTCACCCACGGCGACGGTCTGGGCGGCGCCTCGGTGAACTACGGCTTCCCCGCGCACAGCGACGAGGAATACCTGAAAGCCACTGTCGGCGCAGTGAAGAACGCCAAAATCTCTGCGCTATTGCTGCCCGGAATCGGCACCGTCGATCACCTGAAAATGGCCGCCGATCTCGGTGTAACGACCATTCGAGTGGCGACCCACTGTACCGAGGCGGACGTCTCTGAGCAGCATATTGGCATGGCCAGCGAGATGGGGCTGGATACCGTTGGCTTTCTGATGATGGCGCATATGATTGAGCCCGAGCAGGTTCTTGAGCAGGCCAAGTTGATGGAGTCCTACGGCGCCAACTGTATTTACTGCACAGATTCGGCCGGTACCATGCTGCCCGACGACGTGACCGCGCGCATCAGCCTGCTGCGCCGTGAACTCAAGCCGGAGACGGAGCTGGGCTTCCACGCTCACCACAATTTGAGCCTCGGGGTGATGAACTCCCTGGTTGCAGTGGAGGCGGGAGCCAACCGGATAGATGGTTCGGTTGCCGGGCTGGGTGCCGGCGCCGGCAATACGCCACTGGAAGTGTTGGTGGCAGTAATGGAACGGATGGGCGTCGATCACGGCATTGACCTCTACAAGATCATGGACGTCGCCGAGGATATTGTGACACCGATAATGGACCAGCCGATTCGTATTGATCGGGATGCGCTTACACTGGGCTATGCGGGGGTGTACTCATCCTTCCTGTTGTTTGCCAAGCGCGCGCAGCAGAAATACGGCGTGTCCTCGCGGGATATTCTTGTCGAGCTGGGTCGTCGTCGCACCGTCGGCGGTCAGGAAGACATGATCGAAGACCTGGCTCTGGATATGGCCAAAGAGCAGGGACTGCTCTGAAAACTCGTTAATACTGCGGCTGCGGCGCGCTGCTGAGCGCGCCGTTGGCCGAGTTTTCGTGTTCATTCTATTGAATACACCTTTACCGCTCTTCCCCTATCTCTTTATACTCCTCTCACCAAACAATAATAGTGCGTGCCAGAGCCTGATGTTTATTGACCCCAATTATGACCGACTGATTTCCGCGATTTACCAGGGCCCCTTGGAAGAAGAACCCTGGCAGGGCTTTTTGTCTGAAATTCATGCGCAGATGCATGCGGTGACAGTGACGCTGGTGTTGAACCCGCCTTCTGATAAAGGGCGCGGTGCAATGCGCGTTGTCGGTGGCAGTACCGCGGAAGGGATGAACAATTATCAGGAGCGCCTGTTCGCGATGGATCCTTTTCAATCACTGCGGCC
>JBFEVY010000310.1:0-4219 GCA_041546665.1 Spongiibacteraceae bacterium
CTGCGTCGAAAGCACACATATCCTGGTCCGCATTACCCACGCCCGCGATCAGGGAGAAAAGCTCCGCGCCGATAAAGGTATCAATTTGCCCGACAGTCAACTGCAACTCCCCGCGTTGACGAGCAAGGATATCGAGGATCTGGAATTTGCGTCCCAGCATGCCGATATTATCGAACTTTCCTTCGCCAACCGGCCGGAGGACGTCGAGTCGTTGACTCGCCATCTGGCCGGACTGCACAAGCCACAACCGGCTATCGTACTGAAAATCGAAACCCGCACAGGCTTTGAGAACCTGCCCGAAATGCTCCTTACCGCGATGCGAACACCGAGCTGTGGCGTGATGATCGCGCGGGGAGACCTGGCCGTAGAATGCGGCTTTGAACGCCTGGCCGAAGTCCAGGAGGAAATTCTGTGGTTATGTGAAGCCGCTCATGTACCAGTGATATGGGCCACCCAAGTATTGGAGAACCTGGCAAAACACGGCCTGCCCTCCCGGGCAGAGATTACCGATGCGGCGATGAGCCACCGGGCTGAGTGTGTAATGTTAAACAAAGGGCCGCATATCACCGAAGCGGTAACGGCCCTGGACAATATATTGCGAAGAATGCACACCCACCAGACCAAGAAGCGGGCCATGTTGAGGGAGCTTCACTTGGCGCACAAGCCGCCATTAGAACACTCA
Source organism: Spongiibacteraceae bacterium (assembly GCA_041546665.1). Taxonomy (GTDB): domain Bacteria; phylum Pseudomonadota; class Gammaproteobacteria; order Pseudomonadales; family Spongiibacteraceae; genus Spongiibacter. Next base: position 683 of record JBFEVY010000310.1, read on the forward strand.
ACACGCCAGGGGCGCTAAGAGATCTTGCTGACTACGCTAAGGCTGTCGCTCAGCGCTCCCCGGAGGCGTCGTAGAACTGGCCTGGCTTGGCCGCCGAGGCCGCCTTTTCAGATTCCTCAGCACATTTTTTCGGATCGTTACCACAGAGTTCGCACACATAGTCAGGATCATTCAGGGCAGCGCCCACGCCGCCACAGGAGCCAGCGATTGGTTTGCGCCCCATGATGACACCAATGGCCATCGCGGCAACAATGATTAACATCGCAATAACCGTCACGATAATAGTAGCCATGTTCACTCCTCCTCTTCGAGGTACGGACTAAATGCCGTGCTATGTCGGCTTCGGAATCCCTGATCCGTCTTTTCAATAATATAGATCGGAATCTGCTGGGATTCCGCCAACTTCAGCGCTTTATCGCCTCCCATTACGGAAAACGCCGTCGCCAAGGCATCGGCCATCGCGCAGGACTCATCGATCACCGTCACCGATGCCAGATTATGGGTAATCGGCCGACCGGTTGCCGGATCAATAGTATGAGAATATCGGACCCCGTTTTCCTCAAAGTAGTTCCGGTAGTCCCCTGAGGTTGCCACAGCAACATGATCAAGTCGAATTGCTTTGGTAGGCCCCGCCGCAACACCGGGGTTTTCGATTCCGACCCGCCAAGCGTCCCCTCTCGGACTCAACCCGGCAACCCGCATCTCGCCACCGATCTCGACCAGGTAGTCCGTTACTCCCAAAGACGCCAACCACAGCGCCGCGGCGTCAACACCGTAGCCCTTGGCGATGGCCGACAGATCCATACGGATAGGCAGCAGGCGGCGTAGTTTCGGCTCCAGCATATCCAGCTCAAAAGTATCGTTGCCAACCAGCGATTTCGCGGCGACGATATCTTCGTCACTGGGCACACCCTGCCGGTCTTCCGGGCCAAACCCCCACAGATCAACCAGCGGTGCGACGGTAATATCGAAAGCCCCAGCCGTCATCCAGTTCACCTGAACCGCCATGCTGATGATATTGAACAGCGGCTCGCTCAATGTGACCCACTCGCCCACCGGGGCGTTGTTAAGGCGATTGAGCTCAGAGTCAGGGATATAGGTAGAAGCAATCTTATTGAAGTGCTCTAGCTGAAAATCCAACTGGCGCTTCAGCTCTTCGCTTTTGAGGGAACCAGGGTTACGCAGGGTGATATGGTAGGTTGTGCCCATCGTCGCGCCCTCAAGGCGAATCACCGCCTCAGGAGCCGGAGAACAGCCCGCCAAAAACAATAAAAGCAGCGCTAGGGCTGCTTTTATTGTCGCGCGATTGCGATTAACCACCGAAGTCATCAAGCAGAATATTCTCCGGTTCAACACCGAGATCCTCCAGCATCTTGATTACCGCAGCGTTCATCATCGGCGGCCCACACATATAGTACTCACAGTCCTCAGGCGCTTCGTGATCCTTGAGGTAGTTTTCGTACAATACGTTGTGGATGAAGCCAGTCATTCCTGTCCAGTTATCTTCAGGCTGCGGGTCAGACAGGGCCAGGTGCCACTCAAAGTTGTCGTTTTCTTCGGCCAACTGGTCGTACTCGTCCATGTAGAACGCTTCTCTCATGGAGCGCGCGCCGTACCAGAACGAGATCTTACGCTTGGATTTAAGACGCTTGAGCTGGTCAAAAATATGTGAGCGCATTGGCGCCATACCGGCACCACCACCGATGAAGACCATTTCTGCATCGGTATCTTTGGCAAAGAACTCACCAAAGGGACCGTAGACCTTCACCTTGTCACCGGGCTTCAGATTGAAGACCCAGGAAGACATTTGGCCGGCGGGCAGCGAGAGATTATTCGGCGGCGGAGTCGCTGCACGAATATTAAATTTCACAATGCCCCGCTCTTCCGGGTAGTTGGCCATGGAGTAGGCACGAATTACCGTCTCATCCACTTTCGACTCAACATTGAAGAAGCCGAAGCGCTCCCAGTCACCGCGATACTCTTCCGGAATATCAAAGTCAGAGTACTTAACATGGTGCGGAGGACACTCCAGCTGTACATAGCCGCCAGCTCTGAAGTTCACGTTTTCGCCTTCCGGCAGTTTCAGCGTCAGCTCCTTGATAAAGGTTGCCACATTGGGGTTGGACTCAACGGTACACTCCCACTGTTTAACGCCGAATACGTCTTCAGGCACTTCAATCTTCATGTCCTGCTTGACCGGAGTCTGACAGGACAAACGCCAACCCTCACGGGCTTCACGCGGACTGAAATGCGCTTCCTCGGTGGCCAGCATAGAACCGCCACCCTCGTTCACAATACATTTGCACTGGGCGCAGCTACCGCCACCACCACAGGCCGAGGCCAAAAAGACCCCTTGGTTCGCCAGAGTTCCCAGCAGCTTGTCGCCCGCAGGAACGCGAATTGTTTTTTCACCATTAATCTCGATGCTAACGTCACCGCTGCTCACCAGGCGGGACCGTGCAAAAAGGATCACAGCCACCAGCGACAGTACAATCGCGGTAAACATCGTGACACCGAGAACAACCACTGTATTCATCTATATGCCTCCAGTTTCCTTTCTCGGTTACAGGTCAATGCCGCCAAAGGACATAAAGCCCAATGACATCAGACCCACAGTGATAAAGGTAATACCCAGGCCGCGCAGACCTTCGGGTACATCGCTGTATTTCAGTTTTTCGCGGATTCCTGCCAGGGCAACGATCGCCAGTGCCCAGCCGGCGCCAGCACCGGTACCAAACACGACAGACTCGCCCAACGTGTAGTCACGTTCAACCATAAACAGTGAACCACCCATGATGGCGCAGTTTACGGTGATCAGCGGCAGGAACACGCCCAGTGCGCTGTACAGCGCCGGCACATATTTATCCAGAACCATCTCCATAATCTGAACGATTGCCGCGATAACACCGATGTAGCTGAGCAGTCCCAGGAAGCTCAGATCCACTTCCGGGTAGCCCGCCCACGCCAGTGCGCCTTCGCGCAACAGATCGTTATAGAGCATATTGTTCAGGGGCACAGTGATCGCCATAACCACGATAACCGCGATACCCAAACCAATAGCGGCCTGGATCTTTTTGGAGATCGCCATGAAGGTACACATCCCCAGGAAGAAGCTCAGCGCCATATTCTCAATGAATACGGAGCGAACAAAGAGACTCAGATAATGTTCCATTAGAAAGCCTCCTTCACACTGCGAGTGTTTTTGGCGATTTTGAATTCAGTTTTTTCAACCTGGTCCTTCTTCCAACTACGAATAGCCCAGATAAAGAAACCGATCAGGAAGAAAGCGCTCGGTGGCAACAACAGCAAACCATTGGGGACGTACCAGCCCCCGTCTGTCGCCAGCGGCAGGATTTCAAAACCAAACAATTTGCCGGAGCCAAACAGCTCCCGAACAACCGCAATGCTGAACAGGACAAAGCTGTAGCCCAAACCGTTACCGATACCATCGACGAAGCTCGCCAGCGGCGGATTCTTCATCGCATAACCTTCGGCACGACCCATTACAATACAGTTGGTAATGATCAAACCGACGAA
>JBFEVY010000370.1:0-3183 GCA_041546665.1 Spongiibacteraceae bacterium
CGTGTTGGATATTCTGTTCATTGTCGTACTGGAGATGCACAGCCTTGGTGCCGCGATCGCCAGCGCGATCAGTGAATTTATCGGCCTCGGCATTGCTTGTTATGCGCTCAGGTCACCGCTGCGAGCAGCCCTTAATCTCGGCATCAAGGCCTGCCTGGCGATGGGCATCTCCGTTAGCGACTTTCTGCGCAGCAACCTGAACCTTTTTATTCGCACGATTGCGCTGCTGTTCAGCTTTTCGTTTTTTACCGCGCAGAGTGCCAGTCACGGTGAAGTGGTCTTGGCGGCGAACACCATATTATTGCAACTTGCTTTCGCTGCTGCCTACGGCATGGACGGCTTCGCCCACGCCGCCGAAGCCCTGGTCGGCAGTGCCCTCAAACAGCGCCTGCGCAGCGAATTCATATTGATCTGTCGGGAATGTGCACGACTTTCCCTCTATACGGCACTATTGGCCAGCGGAGGCTTATTGCTCTGCAAACCGCTGATCCTTTCCGGCATGACCGACCTACCCACCGTCACCGCAAGCGCTTCGGCCTTCTACCTCTATCTCGTCGCAATGCCACTGGTCAGCGTCGCCAGCTACACCCTGGACGGAATCTTTGTGGGCGCTATGCGCACTCGTAGCATGCAGTGGGCCATGCTGGGATGTGTCTTCGGGATCTACCTCCCCACCTGGTACCTGCTCGATCCGGGCTGGGGAAACCACGCCATTTGGATTGCACTGATTGCCTTCAATGCGTCCCGCGGGATTTCGCTGGCAGGGATCTTTGCCTGGGAGTTTTCGGCCCGGCGCTGGCAGCCCTAATCCAAGATTGGCGCCCTGTTATCAGGCTTTAGCCACAGCGCAGATTGGCGGCGGCTTTTTTAATACCGGCCAGCGCCATAAGGGCCGCCGGTCCAGCCAGGTCGCGATCAGGGATGACGATAAAGAGCTCGGCGAAACGCTCGCGTCCCTCGGTCAACGGCAGGATTTTTAACTCGCCACTTTTTAGCTCCCGCTGAATCATGACCTCCGGCAACCAGGCGAAACCCATGCCCTCCAGTACCGCTTGAATCGAGCCCTCCATACGGCTGACTGTCAGCCGCTGCGCCGCATCCAACCACCCCGAGTCACGCTGCCGCCGTACCCCGGAGTCTCTGACCACCACCTGCCGGTGCGGCCGCAGATCGCGAATGTCCAATTCCCGCCCCAGTCGATGCAAGGGATGGTCCCGCTGCGCAACCGCCACAAAGCGAACCCGCATCAAGGCGTCCCCAAGAAAACCGGGGGGCACCTGACCACTGATAACGATGTCGGCCTTACCCTCCAACAACGCCTCTTCACCTCCACTGAGCACGACCTCCAGGCATTCAATGCGGGTATCGGGAAACGCTTTGATCACCTCGCCAACACAGTTCAACAAAACAGGCCGCGGGAACAGCACATCAGACACGATTCGCAGGCGGGGCTCCGCCCCCGCCGCCAATGTCTGCGCGGAAGTCTCAAGCCGCAAGGCCTCATCCAGCAACGCCCGCCCACGTCGGTAAAGTATTTGCCCGGCCTCCGTCAGCACTGCCTTGCGACCAACTATCTGGAACACCCGCAAACCAAGCTGCTCCTCCAGCTTCTGCACCGCATAGGTCACCGCCGACTGGCTTTTATTGATCGCTTCGGCGGCGCGGGCATAACTCCCTTCATCCACCACAGCGAGAAAACAGTGCCACTGCTCCAGCGACGTTCGAGGACTTCGCATAATTAATCAGATTTTTTGATTGAATAAGTGAAAAAAATGCGCTTTTTAAACAAATATTTCAATAGTTAAATAGAGATATTGTTAATACACAGCCAACCGCAGGAAAGGACGATGAAAAACATTCTCTATATCAGCAGCAGTATCAGCGGCGCCGATGGCCATTCCAGCAAGCTCGCAGCGCAGTACCTCGACGCCCTCGGCCAACGCGAATCCATCGCGATCACGCATCGCGACCTCAACGCCCAGCCCATTCCACACCTCGATGGCGAACGCTTTGCGGCATTCTCACTCCCAGAGGAACAGCGCACTGCCGAGCAAGCTGCCGCTGCGACGCTGTCCGAGCAGTTGATTGCCGAGCTGCGCGCCGCCGACGAAGTTGTTATCGCCATGCCTATGTACAATCTCGGTGTACCCTCAACCTTTAAAGCGTGGATCGATCACGTGGTTCGCGCCGGCCAGACCTTTCACTATACGGCCAATGGACCAGAGGGCTTACTGCCTGATCGCAAGGTCTCGATCATTGCCGCCCGAGGCGGTCAGTATCAGGGCACTTCGATGGATACCCAAAGCGACTATATACGGCATGTTCTGGGCCTAATCGGACTGCGCAGCCTTGAGTTCACCTACGCGGAAGGCCTGGCCCGGAGCGGCGGTGTCGCGGAAGAAGCCCTGCGCAGCGCCCAGGAAAAGCTGCTACAAGATGCCGCCTAGCCTGGAGGACTGACCATGGATACGCCACACGAGCGCCGCGTTACCCAAACCATACCCAGCATCGCTGCCGCCGACGGTGCCGGCGTTCGTCTGCGGCGCAGTTTGGGCCAGTCTTCGGGATGCCGGTTCGATCCCTTTCTGATGCTGGATGAATTTGACTCGGAAAACCCCGACGACTACATCGCCGGCTTTCCGGCACACCCGCACCGGGGCTTCGAAACCGTAACCTATATGCTCGACGGCCATATGCTGCACGAAGACCACCTCGGCAATACCGGCCATCTGCGCGAAGGCAGCGTACAGTGGATGACGGCGGGGCGGGGCATTGTGCACTCTGAAATGCCGCAGCAAAACAACGGCCTGATGCACGGCTTTCAACTATGGATCAACCTGCCCGCTGCGGAAAAAATGTGCGACGCCAGTTATCGCGACGCCACCGCGGAGGAGATTCCCCAAACCCACCCCGGCAGGGGCGTCACCGTACGGCATATTGCCGGGCGCTGCCGCTTCAGCCAGGAGGGACCGGAGCACCTCGGGCTGTTCAACGGCCTCGACAACCACCCCCGCAGCACCAACCCGCTCCTGCTTGACATCCACCTGGCCGCAAACACCGAGCTGGAAGTCTTTTTTCCCGCTGAACAACAAGCCTTCTGCTACACCTACCAAGGCGAACCGGCAATCGCCGGGCAAACCCTGGCCCTGCGCGGCGCCTCCCTGCTCAGCGAGGGCGACCGGC